>JBKPRF010000029.1:0-7302 GCA_046734475.1 Chloroflexota bacterium | reverse complement strand
CGCCTGCGGCATGCCGAAGATCATCGCGTTGAGATCGATCGCGAAGGTCGACAGGATGACCCGGCGGTTGCGGACGAAGCGGATCCCCTCCGCGATCGCGGCCAGGCCCGGCCGCGCACCGGCGACGACCGGCGGGATCGGGCGCAGCGCCACGAGGGCCGCGATGAAGACCCCGAACGTCACGACGTCGAGCGAGTAGGCGCCGGCCGGGCCGAGCGTCGCGAGCACGAGGCCACCGATCGCCGGGCCGATGACGGAGCCCGAGTTGAAGCTGAGCTGGCCGAGCGCGATGGCCGCCGGCAACCGGTCGGCGGGCACGAGGCGGGTGATCGCCGACGACCGGGTCGGGCCGTCGATGGCCGAGAACGACGCCGCGACGAAGGCCACGACGAACAGCGCCAGCAGCGGGGTCTCCGGCTGGAGCGAGAGCAGCGCGAGCGCGCCGCTGCTGACCGCGAGGCCGGTCTGGGTGACGAGCAGGAGCTTCCGTCGATCGAAGGCATCGGCCAGCGACCCGCCACCGAGCGAGAAGAGCAGCAGCGGGACGAGCTGGACCGTCGAGAGCGCCGCGACTGCGAGCGTCGAGTGGGTCAGGACGTAGACCTGATACGGCAACGCCACCCGGGTGATCTGGGCCCCGATGACGTTCACGCTCTGGCCGAGCCACAGGAGCCGGTAGTCCCGGAAGTCTCGCAGCGGCGAGAGGTCGATCACGACCCGGCTGAGGCCGCTCGCCCGCCTGCCGCCCTGTCCCGGACCGGTCACGCCGGCGGCTCGGGCTTCTCGATGTCGGGCGTGAGTGGCGTGCCCGTGATCAGACGCGAGCCGCGGCCATGGGTGAGGAAGCTCCACGACCAGCGCGTCAGCACGACGATGCGGTTCGCGAAGCCGATGAGGTACACGATGTGGATCCCGAGCCACAGGGCCCAGGCGAAGAACCCGCGCTGGTGGCCGAACGGGCCGAGCCACGGGATGTTCGTCACCCCCGCCAGGCGCCCGATGACCGCGACATCCCCGCGGTTCTGGTAGTGGAACTTGGCGATCGGCTGGCGATCGAGGCGGGCCTGCAGCAGTCGCGCCGCATAGTGGCCGGTCTGGATGCCGCCCTGGGCGACGCCGGGCACCGGGCCGCCCTTCGGCCCGCCGGGCGCGATCGCGGCGTCACCGAGGACGAGGATCTCGGGAAGACCGGGGATGGCGAGATCCGGCCCGACCTTGATCCGGCCGGCCTTGTCCGTCTCGGCCCCGACCGCCGTCGCGACGACGTTCGCGAACGAGGCCGCCTGGACGCCCGCCGCCCAGAGGACCGTCCGGGTCGGGATGCGGACCTCCTTCGGCGGTGGCTTGCCGGGCTCGGGTTCGGCGGCCGTCACGCGGACCCAGTTCTCGGTGATCCCGACGACGCGGGTCTTCGTCCGGACCATCACGCCGAGCTTCGTCAGCTGCCGGGTCGCGGAGGCCGATTGGGCCTCGGGATAGGTCGGCAGGATCCGCGGCAGGGCCTCGACGAGCAGGATCCGGGCATCGGGCGGGTTGATCGAGCGGAAGTCGCGCCGGAGCGTGTCGTGCGCGATCTCGCCGAGGGCGCCGGCCAGCTCAACCCCGGTGGGGCCGCCACCGACGACGACGAACGTCATCCACTGGCGGCGTCGCGCCGGATCGGCCTCGCGCTCGGCGGCCTCGAAGGCGATGAGGATCCGCCGCCGGATCGTGACCGCGTCGTCGATCGACTTCAGGCCGGGAGCGAACTTGGCCCAGCCGGTATGGCCGAAGTACGAGTGCCGGGCCCCGGTCGCGACGAGCAGGGTGTCGTAGGCGATCGGCCCGCCGTCGGACAGCTCGACCTCGCGTCGTTCGGCATCGATGCGGACCGCCTCGCCGAGGAGGACGCTCGTGTTCCGCGCCCGGCGGAGGATGCCGCGCAGGGGCTGGGCGATCTCGCCCGGCGCCAGCGCGCCCGTGGCGACCTGGTACAGGAGCGGCTGGAACAGGTGGTAGTTGTGGCGGTCGACGAGGGTGACGTCGAAGCGGTCATCCTTCGCGAGACCCTGGGCCGCGTTCAGCCCGGCGAAGCCGCCCCCGACGATGACGACCCGGTGGCGGCTGGGCTGCTGCACGAGGTCATCTTGCCCGCCGTTCGCCGATGGCGCTGCGCACGGAGGCTGCCCGCACGCTGGCTCGTGTGCGACCATCCCGCGAAATCGGTCGCGTCTGGGGGATAGAGACAGTGGCAGACGTGGCGCTCCAGACTGCTGTCGCGGCGCTGGGGTCGGCTGGCAGCATCCTCGACGGCCTGACCGAGGACCAGCTCAACCAGGTGCTCGACGGCGCGGTGGCGCTGCTCATCGCCGCCGGGGCGGTGGTGTTCCCGCCGTCCGATGGTCGGCCCCACGTCGGCGTGCTCCTGTCCGGGCTCGCGCGGTCCTACCTGAGCTCCGCCGACGGCCGGCAGTTCACGATCCGCTACGCGCGACAGGGCTCGCTGCTCGGCACGAGATCACTCGTTTCGGGAGACCACGCCCCGATCCGGGTCCAGGCGATCACGACCTGCCGCGTGCTCGAGATCAACCGCAATGCGCTGCTCCGCCTCGCGCACGAGGACGTCAACGTCGCGGGCCTGCTGATCGACGAGCTGTCCGAGCGCATCCGGGACCTGTACTTCACCGTCGCCGACAGCGCGTTCGGCTCGCTCCGCCAGCAGATCGCCCGACACCTCCTGCTCCTCGGCGAGGAGCGGGGCAACGGCGAGCGACACGCCAACGTCACCCAGCAGCAGCTGGCCTACGCCGTGGGCACCACTCGCGAGGTCGTGGCCCGGACGCTCCGGACCCTGCGCACCGAGGGCATCGTCCGAACGGAGAAGGGCCGGGTCGTGGTGCTCAACCCCGAGCGCCTCACCGGCCTGCTCGGCGCGTGGCGGTCCCCCGCCGATGTGCCGCGTGGAGGACGACCCCGCCCGAGACGCCCTTGAGGTCGACCGGACCGATCTCGCTGAACGAGACGCCGTCGCGTGCGCCGGCCGCGTCGACCACCGCCTGGCTCACGAGGACCTCGCCGGGCCGCGCGTACTCGGCGATCCGGGCGGCCATGTTGACGGTCTGGCCGAAGTAATCACCCTGCTGGGTGATCACCGGTCCGGTGTGGATCCCGACGTGGGCCGGGGGCATGCCCGCGGCGACGATCCCGTCGACCATCTCGAGGGCGGCGACCACTGCGTCGGGCGCCGCTCGGAAGTGGAACATCACGCCGTCGCCGAGCCACTTCACCGGCCGACCGCCGTGGTCGCCCGACGTCCGCTGGACGAGCCGCGCCAGATCCTCCGCGAGGGCCGCGGCCGCGGCGTCGCCGCGCTCCTGGGTCAAGCGGGTGTAGCCCGTGACGTCCAGGAAGCAGATCGCCGGTTGGCGCTCGACCTGCTCGTGGAGGCCGGCTCGAGCGAGCACGTAGCCGAAGCCCTGAACGATGTTCGTCATCCACGTCTGGGCCTGCTGGGAGTGCCAGATCGAGATCAGGGCCTGCTGCGACGCCTCGCTGAGGCCGCTCTGGGGATCGATGTCGGCGATCTCGTTCTGGCGGCCCTCCTCGAGACGCCGGTTCGCGACCTCGGACCGGAACCACTCGGCTTCGGCTTCCGCGATCCGCCGGAGGCTGTCCGCCATGGCCCGGACGAGACGCTCGATCGCGGGCTGGCGGAAACCGAGCCGGACCTGGATCTCGAGGAACGGGACGACGCCCGCCTCGTCCTCGCGCAGGCGGTCAGCGGGTTGGGCGACGCCGCCGCCCATCGCCTCGCGAATGACCGCGAGCAGCTCCACGGGAACGCCGGTCCGCGCGCTGGCCTGCGCGAACGTCTCATCGGTGATCGTCGCGAAGCGCTCGTAGACCGGCGAGTCCGCGAAGTCGAGCGAGAGCAGGCCACGCCGAAGCGCGTCGGCGATGCCCTCGAGGGGGAGGCCGGCGTCGACCACGCCGCGGACCATGCCCATCCGGCGGGCATCGCCGGGCCGAAACAAGCCGGCATCGTTCGGTTGCAGGATGCCGAGCTCGCAGAACTGGTCGACGGTCGCGACGTCCACGCCGGCGCGGATGGCCAGCTCGTCGCGGGTCAGGCCCGCCGCGGCGGCCGGGGTCATCGGCGGCGTCTCTGTTACTTGTCGCGCTCGGCGGCGGAGGTGAGGACCGCCTGCGCTGCGGCCAGCCGCGCGACAGGGACCCGGAACGGCGAGCACGACACGTAGTCGAGGCCGATCCGCTCGCACTTGGCGATCGATTCGGGATCGCCACCGTGCTCGCCGCAGATCCCGATCTCGAGATCGGGCCGCGTGGCCCGGCCCTTCTCGACCGCGATCTTCATGAGCCCGGCGACAGCGTCGTCGAGCGTCTGGAACGGATTGACCGGGAGGATCTTGTCCTCGACGTACTTGAGGAGGAAGCCTCCCTCCGCGTCGTCACGCGAGTAGCCGAAGGTCATCTGGGTGAGGTCGTTCGTGCCGAAGCTGAAGAACACCGCCTCGCGCGCGATCTCGTCGGCGGTCAGGGCGCCGCGCGGCACCTCGATCATCGTCCCGAACTTGTACTCGACGTCGACCGCGGCCTTCTCCTCGACGGCCTTCGCCTCGGCCTCGAGGATCGCCTTCGTGGCCGCGAGCTCGTTCACGTGGCCGACGAGCGGGATCATGATCTTCGCGATCGGGTGGCCGCCGGCCTCCGCGACCGCGATCTCGGCGTTGAGGATCGCCCGGGTCTGGACCTTCACGAAGTCCGGGATCATCAGGCCGAGCCGGACGCCCCGCAGGCCGAGCATCGGGTTCTGCTCGTGCATCGACCTGATCGTCCGGAGGAGGTCCTCGTCCGCCTCCGACGCCGTGCCGGCGTCCTCGGCCCGGGTGACCTTGACGAGCTGCTCCTCGAGATTTGGCAGGAACTCGTGGAGCGGCGGGTCGATGAGGCGGATGACGACCGGCAGGCCATCCATCGCCTTGAAGATGCCCTCGAAGTCGCCCTGCTGGAGGGCCTCGAGCTTCGCCATCGCGGCGTCGAACGTCGCGATCGCCTCCTGCTCGTCCGCGTCGAGCAGCTCGCCCCCGGCGGCCTTGGCCTTGGCCCGCGTCGCGGCGTTCGCGACGAGGATCGCGCCGCGCACGATCTCGAGGCGCTCGCCCTCGCGGAACATGTGCTCGGTCCGGCAGAGGCCGATGCCCTGGGCGCCGTAGCCACGGGCCTGTGCCGCCTCCTCGGGCTTGTCGGCGTTCGTCCAGACCTCCATCCGGCGGATCCCGTCGGCCCACCCGAGGATCGTCTGGAGCTCGGGCTGGTCCTCGAATCGGGCCTCGACCGTCGGCAGCTCGCCGAGGTACAGGTCGCCGGTCGTGCCATCGAGGCTCAGCCAGTCGCCCTCGGCGAAGTCGATTCCCGTCACCGAGCACGAGGCCGACTTGTCGGCGTAGTCGACGTCGAGGTTGGCCGAGCCGGCGACGCACGGCTTGCCGATCTGGCGGGCCACGACCGCCGCGTGGGAGGTCGCCCCGCCACGCGCCGTGATGATCCCCTGGGCGACGGCCATGCCGTGGAAGTCGTCCGGCGACGTCTCGATCCGGACGAGGATGACCTTCTCGCCGCGGCTCGCCCACTCGACCGCGGTGTCGGCGTCGAACACGGCCCGGCCGACGGCCGCGCCGGGCGAGGCGTTGAGGCCCTTGACGATCCGCTTCGCCGTCTTGAGCGCCTTCGGGTCGAACGTCGCCCGGAGGAGCTGATCGACCTGGGCCGGCTCGATCCGGGCGACGGCCTCGGCCTCGCTGATCAGGCCTTCGCCGACCATGTCGACGGCGATCTTCACGGCCGCCGCCGCGGTTCGTTTCGCGTCGCGGGTCTGGAGCATGTAGAGGCGGCCGCGCTCGATCGTGAACTCGAGGTCCTGCACGTTCCGGTAGTGGCGCTCGAGCTTCTCGCCGATCTCGCGGAACTCGCGATAGGCATCGGGCATGTCCCGCTCGAGCTGGCTGATCTTCGCCGGCGTCCGGATGCCGGCGACGACATCCTCGCCCTGGGCGTTCGTGAGGTACTCGCCGTAGAGCTGGTTCTCGCCGGTGTTCGGGTCGCGGGTGAACGCGACGCCGGTGCCGGAGTCGTCGCCCATGTTGCCGAAGACCATCGTCACGACGTTGACCGCGGTGCCGAGGTCGTGCGGGATCTTCTGGCTGTTGCGGTAGTCATTCGCTCGCTTGCCGAACCACGACGCGAAGACGGCCTTGATCGCCAGATCGAGCTGCTCGTAGGGGTCGACCGGGAAGTCCCGGCCGGTGTCCTGCTTCACGATCCCCTTGAAGGTGCCCACAAGGCCCTTGAGGTCGTCGACCGTGAGGTCCGTGTCGCGGGCGTCCTTGCCGTGACGCTCCTTCGCCCGATCGAGCTCGTGGTCGAAGCGCTCGGCTTTCACGTCCATGACGATCCGGCCGAACATCTGGATGAACCGCCGGTAGGCGTCCCAGCCGAACCGCTCATTCTTCGTCAGAGCGATCAGGCCGTTGAGGGTCGCGTCGTTCAGGCCGAGGTTGAGGACCGTGTCCATCATCCCGGGCATCGAGAACTTCGCCCCGGAGCGGACGCTCACGAGCAGCGGGTTGGATGGATCGCCGAAGCCCTTGCCGGTCTGGCGCTCGACGTCGCGCATCGCCTCGAGCACGTCATCCCAGAGGCCATCCGGGAGCTGTTCGCCGGCGCCGAAGTAGTCGTTGCAGGCCTCGGTGGTGATCGTGAAGCCGGGCGGCGTCGGCAGGCCCGCGATCGTCATCTCGGCGAGGCCGGCGCCCTTGCCGCCGAGGAGGTCCTTCATCCGGCCGTTGCCCTCGGCCGAGCCGTCGCCCCAGGCGTAGATGTAGCGCTTGGCGGCCCGGTGGGCGCGCTCTGACGACGGGGCGGTCACGGTCACGAGGAGCTCTCCCTGGGGATGGCGGCGACCTCGGTCGCTCGGTCTTCGGTGTCGTGCCGATTGTAGCCGCGGCCCCGGCCCGACCCGGCGAGGCGCGAGGACGGTGGCGCAACTGGACGATGACGCGCCGCCACCTCCTCCCGAGAGTCACGACGACGACGGCGGGCCGGAGTGGAGCCCGCCGCAGAGTGGAGCGGGGTGGGAGACGATGCTCGTTCGATCGAGATCGTTCGACTGGAGACAGCCGTCGGCGTGGCTGCTGGCCGCCGCGCTCGGGGTCGGGGCGTGCTCGGCTGGAGGCGCCGGGGCGACCACGGCACCCGCCGCGGGCACGCTCGGCCCGGGGGCGACCGCCGGCGCGGGCGGCACCC
>JBKPRF010000028.1:0-13537 GCA_046734475.1 Chloroflexota bacterium | reverse complement strand
CCGGATGGGCGTCTCGTCCTCGACCTGTTCGATCCGCTCCTCGACCGGGTCGTGCCCAACGAGGGCGGTGGACCGGCGCGCGCCGGCGAGCTCGTCCATCCGGTGACCGGCAACCGCGTCAGCTGGTCGGTGACGGCCCGCTATCCGGATCCTGCCAACCAGCTCATCGTCGAGGACTGGACGGCCAGCGAGCTCGACGCGTCAGGTGCGGTCATCCGCACCGACACCGAGCGGCTCACGCTGCGCTGGTCGCTCCGGAGCGAGATGCGGCTGCTGTTCGAGCTGGCTGGCCTCGAGGTGGTCGCCGACCATGGCGACTTCAGGTGCGGGCCGCCGGCCTACGGCCGCGAGCAGGTCTGGGTCCTCCGCCGCCGGGCCTGACGGCGGCGTCTCAGTACTTCAGGAAGCCGCTCGAGAGGGCGAGCGCGACGGCGACGGCCAGGCCCAGGACGATCCCGAGGAGGCCGGCGCCCCAGGCGCGCGTGTCCACCGGCCCGAGCATCGCCGCGCCTCCGTGGGCGTGGTCGTCGTGGCCGTGGTCGGCGCCGTGATCGGCCATCGAGCCGTGGGGGCCGGCCATCGCATCGCTGGCATGGCGATCGGGGCGCGCCGGGTCGGTCGACATCGACCGCATCCTACACTCGGCCGGTGCCCAGGGACGCCCGCCTCCTCTTCGCGGCGCGGGCGGTCCGGATGTTCGGCTACGGCTCCCTCGCGGTCATTCTCGTCCTGTACCTCGCTGCGGCGGGCTACGACGGCGGTGCGATCGGGCTGCTCCTCAGCCTGACCCTCGTTGGCGACACCATCGTCAGCCTGTGGCTCACGACCCATGCCGACAGGATCGGCCGGCGGCGGACACTGCTCATCGGGGCGGCGCTCATGGCCGCCGCCGGCGTCGTGTTCGCGAGCGGGACCGCGTTTGTCGTCCTCCTGATCGCGGCCACGATCGGGGTCCTGAGCCCGTCGGGCAACGAGGTCGGGCCCTTCCTGGCGGTCGAGCAGGCGTCCCTCAGCGAGGTCACCGACGCGAAGCGCCGGACGAGCACCTTTGCCTGGTACAACCTCACGGGCTCGATCGCGACCGCGGTCGGAGCGCTCGTCACCGGGCTCGCCGTCGGCTTCCTCCGGGGCGGCATGGCGATGGCCGAGCTCGAGGCCGACCGGCTCGTGCTGCTGGCCTACGCCGGCGTCGGGGTCGTCCTCGTCCCGATCTTCCTGGCCGTCTCGCAGGCCGTCGAGGTCCCGCCCGTCGACACCTCGATCGCCCGCCGGCTGGGCCTCCACAGGTCGCGCGGCATCGTCTTCCGACTCGCGGCGTTGTTCTCGATCGACGCCTTCGCCGGCGGCTTCGTCATCCAGAGCCTCATCGCGTTCTGGTTCCACACGCGGTTCGGCGTGCCCGAGCCGGTCCTCGGCGCGATCTTCTTCGGGGCCAACATCCTCGCGGCCATCTCCGCCCTCGCTGCCGCCGGGATCGCCCGCCGGATCGGGCTCATCAACACGATGGTCTTCACCCATCTGCCATCGAACGTGCTGCTCATCCTCGTGCCCCTCATGCCGAACCTGCCGCTCGCGATCCTCGTCCTGCTCGCCCGCTTCTCGATCAGCCAGATGGACGTCCCGACTCGCCAGAGCTACACGATCTCCGTCGTGGATCCGGATGAGCGCTCGGCGGCGGCCGGCGTCACCGGGATCGCGCGGACGACGGGCGCCGCGGTGTCGCCACTCCTCGCGGCGCCGCTCATGGCGGTGCCGGGGCTCGCCGGCCTGCCGTTCATCATCTCGGGCGTCCTGAAGATCGCCTACGACCTGCTGCTGTGGCGGGCGTTCCGATCGAGGCCTACACCCGAGGAGGCCGCGCGCTAGGGGAGTGTCGCGCGAGGGGCCCTAGGGATAATCGCGCTCGGTCACGGTCGAACCTGCCGAGGGCCTCCAGCGGACGATCCGGATCCGGCCGCGTTCGATGTCGGAGGTCACGCTGACGGCCTCGTCGATGTCGATCGCGTAGACGGTCGCGACCTCGCGAGGCCGACCGGCCCACCAGCCCGCCTCGGCGGAGACGATCCTCGGATCGCTGGTCACCACCACGCGGCCTGAGACCTTGAACTCGGGCTCGCCCCCGTCCGATTTGGTGACGACGCTGTGGATCGTGCAGCGCGCCTCACGCGCGAGGTCGTCCGCCTTGGCCGACCGCATGACGCCGATGACCAGCTGCCCCTCGAGGAGGTACGGCTCGACCGGGCTGATCCGGGGCGAGCCGTCGGGTCGGACCGTGCCGATGAGCGCGACGTGGGCGGCGTCGAACCTCGATCGGCCCAGGGCGGCGAGCTCGGGGTCACCTCGCTCGAGGTCGGCCCAGCTCGTCACGAACCTGAAGATCCTCCGGGCTCCCTGCCGGACGGGCGCCAGCCGGGTCGGTCGAGACGGAACCAGATGAAGAGGGCGACGAGGGCGACGACAACCACGGCGATCAGGGTGTCGAACGGCTGGAGGGCATGGCGGATGTCCTCCCAGCGGCTGCCGAGCTGGACGCCGGCCCAGACGAGCGCGATCGACCACAGGAACGCCCCGGCGGTGGAGTAGGCGATGAACGTCCCGAGCGGCATCCGGGCGACGCCGGCCGGGAACGAGATGAACGTCCGGACGATCGGCAGCAGCCGCGAGAGGAACGCCGTCGCCGGGCCGTAGCGGGCGAAGAAGCGGTCGGCCAGCTCGAGGTCGTGGTGCCGGATCAGGAGATACCGGCCCCAGCGATCGAGGAACGGCCGTCCGCCCCAGGCGCCGATGGCGTAGCCGATCAGCGAGCCGATCGTGTTCCCGATCGTCGCGGCCACGACGACGATCCAGAAGCTCCACGCGCCGCTCGTCAGCGGCTCGACCTTCGTCGGGTCGGAGACGAGGAACCCGGCGTACGGGAGGATCAGCTCCGAGGGCAGCGGAATCATCGCCGACTCGATCGCCATCGCGACGGTCACGCCGAGGTAGCCGACCGCACCGTAGAGCGAGTTGAGGAACGGGATGACGACCGCGTCGATGAACGCCAGCACCCCGCCAAGGTATCTGACTATCCTGCCCGCGTGACCGACGCACAGGTGGTGCTCACCGGCTCGGACCTGACCACCGCGGAGGTCGCGGCGGTCGCACGCCACGGCGCGACGGCGAGGTTCGACAAGGGCGCCGTCGGTCGGATGGCGCGCTCACGTGCCGTCATCGAACAGCTCGTCGCCGATGGCGCCGTGGTCTATGGCGTGACGACCGGCGTCGGCGCCCTGGCGGATCGCCGGATCCCCACAGACGACGCGGCGCGGCTCCAGGAGAACCTGCTCCTCAGCCATGCCGCGGGGGTCGGGGAGGCACTCCCTCGAGAGATCGTCCGGGCGATGCTCGTGCTGCGGGCGAACACCTTCGGCCTGGGTCACTCGGGCGTCCGTCCGGAGGTGGCCGAACGGCTCCTCGACCTCCTGCGACTCGGGATCCATCCGGTCGTGCCGGCCCAGGGCTCCGTCGGCGCCTCCGGCGACCTCGCGCCCCTCGCCCATCTGGCGCTGCCGCTCATCGGGCGAGGCGAGGTGGAAGTCAACGGCCATCGCATGCCGGCGCTGATGGCCCTCAAGGAGACCGGCCTCGACCCGCTGACGCTCGGGCCGAAAGAGGGCCTCGCGCTGCTCAACGGGACGCAGCTCATGTCCGCCCTTGGGGCGCTCGTCTCGGTCGACTCGGCCCGGCTCGTCGCGATCGCGAGCGTCGCGGCAGCGATGAGCATCGAGGCCCTCCTCGGCACCGATGTCGCCTTCGCGGCGGCCTACCACAGTGCCCGCCCGCATCCCGGCCAGGCCGCCGAAGCGGCCGCCGTCCGACACCTCCTCCGCGGCAGCGACCTCCAGCACTACCACCACGGCTCGGCCCACAAGGTCCAGGACCCCTACTCGCTGCGCTGCGTGCCGCAGGTCCACGGCGCGGTCCGTGACACGCTCGACCATCTCGGCCGGGTCCTCGCGATCGAGATGAACTCGGCGACCGACAACCCGCTCGTCTTCCCCGGCGGTGGTGGGACGGACGTGAAGGCCCACGCCACGGGCGGTGGCCTCGTCATCTCGGGCGGCAACTTCCACGGCGAGCCGATCGCCCTCGCCCTCGACTTCGCGAAGATCGCGATGACCGAGCTCGGCTCGATCAGCGAGCGCCGCATCGCGCTCCTCCTCGACCCGCGCCTGAACGGCGGCCTCGCGGCGTTCCTCGGCTCGGGCTCCGGCCTCGAGAGCGGCCTGATGGTCCTCCAGTACACGGCCGCGGCCCTCGTTTCCGAGAACAAGGTCCTGGCCCACCCGGCGACCGCGGACTCCATCCCGACGAGCGCGAACCAGGAGGACCACGTCTCGATGGGGCCGATCGCGGGCCGCCACGCCCGGTCGGTCGTCGAGCACGTCGAGGAGATCCTCGCGATCGAGCTGCTCTGCGCGGCCCGGGCCCTCGACCTCCGGATCAAGGACACCGGCGGCCTCCAGAAGCCCGGCAAGGGCGTGGCCGCGGCCCACGAGCTGATCCGGGCGTCGGTGCCGGATTGGACCGGCGATCGCGAGCCGGGCCCCGACATCGCCGCGGCGGTGCGGCTCGCGCGCTCCCCCGAGCTCGCCGCGCTCGCGGTCCCGAGCTGAGCGGCGGCGATGGGCTATCGGATCGTGGACGTCACCGAGACAGGGGGCTTCGATGCGATCCCGCCGTGTGCCGACGCGTCGTTCGACCATCGCACGTGCGACTACTGGGAAGACGACGTCCGCGGCTCGAAGGCCGCCCGTGCCTCGTGGCTGACCGGCGGCGCGCCCGCCCCCGCCCCGCGGTCGAGCCCGTCGGACAACCCGTTCGCCTCGACCGGCGGGCCGGCGTTCAACCCGTTCGACCCGCGCGGGGGTGCCAGGAGTCCCGGGCCTGTCGGAGGTGCCGGCTCCGGCGGCAGCGCCGCTCTCGCGGCGAACCCCTTCGCCCTTGACGACGAGAACGAGATCGACAACCCGTTCGCGCCACAGCGATCCCGGCGACCGACGGTCGCGGCCGACGCGCCGCGGAAGCTGCAGCTGCTCGGCCGCGGGCTCGGGCTGTTCGGCAGCTATGCCAAGGTCCTCGAGGTCGACGGGGACCCGGCGGCGTATTGCCAGTTCGGGCCGCTATCGGCCTACCCTCGGGCCCAACGCGTGCGTGACCTCTATCGCCAGCTTCCAGCATCGCCGCTTCCGGCCGTGATCACCTGCATCGCGACGACCAGCGCTGCCCGCGACCAGGGCCACGCCCGGCGCCTCGTGCTGGCCGTCGTCGACGACCTCGCCGGTCGCGGCTTCTCGGCCGTCGAGGCCTATCCCGAGCCCGAGAAGCGGCCGGACGCGACGAGCGCCGCGACCCCCGAGTTCTGGGTCGGCTGCGGCTTCGCCGTGGCCGTGGCCGACGAGCGCTACCCCGTCGTGAGGCGCGAGCTATGACGAACCCCGTGGCATCCGGCCGTCCATTCGCCACCGCCGTGGCGGCGTTGGTCCTCGTGTCCGCATGCTCCGTGACAATCCAGCAGGGCACGCTCCCGCCGCCCACCACTGCCGTGACCGACCAACCCGACTCGCTCTCGTCCGACCTCCCGACGCCGAGCGGGCCGATCGCGATCGACCACAGCCTCCTCTCGTTCCTGCCGCGGACCGTTCGATCGCTGCCGCTCACGGAAGACTCGGACGGCGACGACCAGCTGCTCGCCGACGACGTCGCGCCGCAGATCGCGAGTGCCGGCGTCGCCGCGGTCGCCGTCGACACCCAGACGAGCGACCTCGCGCTGGTCTTCGTCCTGAAGCTCATCCCGAACGCCCTGACCGACGACAAGTTCCGCGACTGGCGTGACTCCTACGACGAGGGTGCCTGCGCCGGCGCGAGCCAGGTGGTGGGCAAGGCGGAGTCGACCATCGACGGCAACCACGTGTACATCGGCACCTGTGCCACGGGTCTCAGGACGTACCACACGTGGCTCAAGGACAAGGGCATCCTCATCTCGATCTCGTCCACCGGCGACAAGCAGCTCGGGGTCGACATCCTCGGCAACCTGCCGAAGTGACCGGGCTCCCCGGCGCGCGGCCCGTCCGCGCGCCGCGCGGGACGGAGCTCTCGTGCCGCGGCTGGCAGCAGGAAGCCGTCCTGCGAATGCTCATGAACAACCTCGACCCCGAGGTGGCCGAGGACCCCGACGCCCTCGTCGTCTACGGCGGCACGGGCCGGGCGGCGCGGTCGTGGGCCGCGTTCGACGCGATCGTCCGCGAGCTCCGCCGCCTCGCCGACGACGAGACCCTGCTCGTCCAGAGCGGCAAGCCCGTCGGCGTCGTCCGGACCCACGAGTGGTCGCCGCGCGTGCTCATCGCCAACTCGAACCTCGTCGGCAAGTGGGCGACATGGGACGTCTTCCGGGACCTCGAGGCGAAGGGCCTGATGATGTACGGCCAGATGACCGCGGGGTCCTGGATCTACATCGGGACCCAGGGCATCCTCCAGGGCACGTACGAGACGTTCGCCGAGCTGGCCCGCCAGCACTTCGGGGGGACCCTTCGCGGGCGGGTCGTGCTCACCGCCGGCCTCGGCGGGATGGGCGGCGCCCAGCCGCTCGCCGTGACGATGAACGAGGGCGTCTGCCTGGCGATCGAGGTCGATCCGGCGAGGGCCGCCCGGCGCCACGACATCGGCTACGTCGACGAGCTCACCGACGACCCGGCCGACGCGCTGCGACGGGCCCGGGCGGCGGCCGAAGCCGGGGAAGGTCGCTCCATCGCGCTCGTGGGGAATGCCGCCGAGATCGAGCCGGCCTGGGCGAAGGCGGGTGAGCGGTTCGACGTCGTCACCGACCAGACGTCGGCCCACGACGCGCTCGGCGGCTACGTCCCGTTCGAGATCGCGCTCGAGGACGCGCTGGCCCTGCGGTCGTCAGAGCCCGAGCGCTACGAGCGCCTCTCGAAGCGCTCGATGGCCGAGCACGTCCGGGCGATCCTCGAGTTCCAGCGGGCCGGCGCGGTCGCCTTCGACTACGGCAACAACCTCAGGGCCCAGGCGCACGAGGCCGGCGTCGACGACGCGTTCGACTACCCAGGCTTCGTGCCGGCCTTCATCCGGCCGCAGTTCGAGGAGGGCCGCGGCCCATTCCGCTGGGTCGCGCTCTCGGGCGATCCCGCCGACATCCTTCGGACCGACCGCGCGATCCTCGAGCTCTTCCCCGACGACGAGGGCCTCCGGCGCTGGATCACGCTCGCGGAGGACAAGGTGCCGTTTCAGGGACTGCCGGCCCGGATCTGCTGGCTCGGCTATGGCGAGCGGTCGAAGGCCGGCCTCGCGTTCAACGAGCTTGTCCGCTCGGGCGAGGTCAGCGCCCCGATCGTCATCGGCCGCGACCACCTCGACTCGGGCTCCGTGGCGTCACCGAACCGCGAGACCGAGTCGATGAAGGACGGCACCGATGCCGTCGCCGACTGGCCGCTCCTCAACGCCCTCGTGAACACCGCGGCCGGCGCGACGTGGGTCTCGATCCACCACGGTGGCGGCGTCGGGATCGGCTACAGCCAGCACGCCGGGATGGTCTGCGTCGCCGACGGGACGGACCTCGCCGCGCAGAAGCTGGAACGCGTGCTCACGACGGACCCGGCGATGGGCGTCCTGCGCCACGCCGACGCGGGCTACGACCACGCCCGCGAGGTCGCCAGGGAGCGTGGCGTTCGCGTCCCGATGCTCGACGAACCGGGGGCTCCGGGCTAGGACTCCGGCGCGTACCAGGCAGCGGGGCCCATCGTCGCTCCACGCTGGACGGAGCCCACGACGAGGAACCCGGGAACCAGCGGGCCGCCCCAGCCACACCAGGCACCGCCACACGAGATCGGCGCGTCCACCGTCCCGGCGGCGGCGACGTCATAGGCGATCGCCGCCACGTCAGGCGAGATGTCCGGCGGCCGATGCATGTCGGTCGGGACCCGGACCCAGATCGCGCCATCATTCGATGTCCAGATGCCAGGGCCGCCCGCGGCCGCCTGGCCGACTGCCACGAATCCGCGGCCGGCAGCGGCCACGGCGCGCAGGTCGCCGAACGCGTCCGCCGCCGTCGCGACCGTTGAGGCCGTCCAGGTCCGGCCGTCGACCGACATGTAGGCGACCGATCCGCCGATCGCGGCATATCGGCCGTCGTACCGACCGCCCACGTAGGCCACATCCCGGATCGCGTCCTGGCCGATCAGGCTCCTGGTCCAGGTCCGAGCCTCGACCGAGTGGTACGCGTACGTCCCAGCGGTGGTCCGGCCGATCGCCAGGAAGCCGGCGGGCGTCGCGATGATCGGCACGAGGCCTTCGGTCACATCGGGGAGCCGCGAGGCGAGGGCCCAGGTGCGGCCGCCGTCGGTCGAGAGCCAGATGCCCGCGTGGCCTTCGGGGGTGGGCGTCGCCGCGACGAGCTCATTGCCATAGGCGGCGAGCTTGAAAGACGCCGTCGCAACCCGATCGCTCGGCGTCAACGTGGCCTTCGTCCAGGCGTGAGCGGCCTCGTTGTCGAACAGCCAGATCGAGGCGATGCCGTCCCTGACGGCGCTGAGGGCCCAGATCGCCTCGCCGTAGCGATCTTGGCCGGCGACGGTGACGTCGCCCAGCGTTCCCACAGCCGGCGGCAAGCCCACGCCGGCCGGTCCCTTGTCGACGCGCATCCAGGTCTCGATCCCGGCGCCGTACCAGACCTCACTGCCATCGGGCGACGCGTTCATCACCGCAAGGTGTGCGCCGTTCTCCTCGGCAACCGCGCTCAGGACGGCACCTTCGGCCAGCTTTCCGAACGTGGAACCGCGGGCCAGATGCCAGCTGAGGTTCTGCTCGTCGAGGAAGGCCGGCAGCTCGGCGGGGCCGCCCGAGAGCGGCTCAGGCGTCGCGGCGAGGGACGGCGATGGCGCCACGGTCGGCGCGGGCGTCGGCGTGATGGTCGCGTTGCAGCCGATCAGCGCGACCGCGGAGATCACGATCAGCGAGCGGAGCACTGGCCGTTCTCCCGTATGCGCATGGGGGAGCATCGCAGAGGCCAGTTCGTGACAGGCGCCGGACAGATCGGGCCTTACGCGGCCGCGGTGGCTCCCGCTTCGTCGCCGACGGGCTCCGGCATGACCCGGACCTTCCGGATCGGCGAGAGGAACGGCCAGATCGCCGGCGTGAAGCCGAGGATCGCCGCGATCCAGATCGTTTCGTGGACCCCGATGACCGAGGCCAACGCGCCGCCGATGATGCTGCCGATGGGCATCGTGCCCCACACCAGGAAGCGCACCGTGGCGTTCATCCGGCCCTGCATCCGGGGCGGGCAGATCGCCTGCCGGTAGCTCACCTGGTTGATGTTGTAGACCATCTGCGAGAGCCCGCCGAAGATCCCGCCGGCGATGAGGAACGGGAGCGCCGCGGCACCTTGGGGCGCGATCGCGATCGCGAGGGAGAAGAACCCGCCGATGAACAACGAGCCGACGATCGTCGGGCCGAGGCCGAACCACCTCGCGAAGCGGTTGGCGCTGAAGGCCCCGAGCAGCGACCCGATGTTGCCGACCGCGAACGCGAGCCCCAGCTGTCCGGCGCTCAGGCCGAGGTACTGCGCGTCGAGGGCGTAGAGCGGGAAGATCGCGAAGGCCATGCTCGAGAAGAGGTTCGAGGTCCCGGTCCCCGCGGAGATGCCGCGCAGCGACGCGTTCCTGACGACGAAGCCGAGACCCTGCCGAACCTCGGTGAAGATGGAAGGCCGCTTCTCACCGGTCGCATCGGCAGGGTGGAGCACCGGCGGCTCGGGCTTGCGGATGAGGAAGACGAAGAACGCCGAGAGCAGGAACGACAGCGAGTCGAGCAGGATCGCGAACGGCGCCTTGACGAGGTCGATCAGCACGCCGGCGATGCCGGGGCCGGCGATCTGCGCGGCCGACTGGCTGATCTGGAGCTTCGAGTTGCCTTCGACCAGGTCCTCGCGGTCGACGATCGACGGCAGGTAGCTCTGGTTCGAGACGTCGAAGAAGACGGTCAGCGTGCCGGTGATGAACCCGACGACGTAGAGCTGCCAGATCGTGAGGGCGCCGAGGGCATAGGCGATCGGGATCGTCGCCAGGGCGATCGCCCGGCCCAGGTCGCCGGTGATCATGATCGGCCGCCGCCGAAGTCGATCGACCCACGCACCGGCCGGCAGGGTGAACAGGATGAACGGCAGGAACTCGATCGTGCCGAGGAGCGCGACCTCGAGGGCCGTCGCGTTGAGCAGCAGGACCGCCGTCACCGGGATCGCGAGCGCGCTGATCTGCGAGCCGAAGACGCTGATCGACTCGGCTGTCCAGAGCTTCAGGAAGTCCCGGTGGCGAAGCAGGCCGGGCCGCTTGGCCGCCTCGGGCATGGCGGGCGTCGTCACAGGCGATGGAGTCTATCCGCGACGCGTCGAAACCGCGCCGCTGCGATGCCCCAGCGGCGCCGCTGCGGCGCTCGAGCCGCGCCGCCCGGTGCCTCGCGTGACACCATCGAGCCATGCTGGTGGAGTCGGTTCCGAACTACTCCGAGGGCCGTCGGCTCGGGGTCGTGGACCGCCTCGCGGACGCGGTCCGATCGACGCCGGGGGCGTACCTCCTGGACCGAACCAGCGACACGTCCCACAACCGCTCGGTCCTGACGCTGGCCGGCGAGGCGCCGGCGATCGAGGCCGCCCTCGAGGCGACGATCGAGGTCGCGATCGACGCGATCGACATGGAGGTCCACACCGGCGAGCACCCCCGGATCGGGGCCGTCGACGTCATCCCGTTCGTGCCGCTCGGCTCGACGACGCTCGACGATTGCATCGCGCTGGCTCGGAGCTTCGGCCAGCGGATCGCGGCGCGGTTCGAGCTGCCCGTCTATCTCTACGCGCGCGCCGCATTCATGCCTGATCGAGTCCGCCTGGCCGACGTCCGCCGCGGCGGCTATGAGGGCCTGCGCGAGACCATCCACGAGCCAGGGCGCGAGCCGGACTTCGGGCCGGCCGGGGTCCATCCACGGGCCGGTGCCGTGGCCGTCGGCGCTCGACCCTTCCTCATCGCCTGGAACATCAACCTGGAGTCGACGGACCTCGAGCTGGCGAAGCGGATCGCTCGGACCGTGCGCGAGTCGGGTGGCGGGCTGCCGGCGGTCCAGGCCAACGGCTTCATGATCGAGGAGCTCGCCTGTGCCCAGGTCTCGATGAACCTCCTCGATTTCGAGACGACCTCGATGTGGCGCGTCTGGGACGAGGTCGGCGTGCTCGCTCGCGAGGCGGGCGTGGAGCTCCGGGAATCCGAGCTCATCGGGCTGGCGCCGCTCGCGGCGTTCGACGACGTCGCGGCCCACGCCGGCGTCGATGGCAGCGCGCCCGTCGAGCGGCGGTTCGCTGCGGCCTCGGCCTACCTCCGGTTGCGCGATCCGCGGCCCGAGATGGCGCTCGAGCTGCGGCTCGCGGCCGAGATGGGCGCCGGACCGGCGTGAGCGCGGTGGCTCGGGCTCGCTGGTGAGCCTCCGCCTCATCCAGGGCGGACGGCCACCGGAGCGAGATTCGCCACTGCCGGGACTCCTCATCGAGGGCGCCGCCGAGGTGGTGACGATGGCCGGCGGGCTCCGGACCGGCGCGGCGCAGGGGCAGCCGGAGGCGCTGGCCGCCGAGCCCGCTTCCGGAGCGGGCGCTCGCCCGGTCGTGGCGTGCTGGCAGGACCGGATCCTCGCCGTCGGTCCGCGCGCCGAGCTCCTCTCCGCGCTCGCGGGGAGCGGCTACCCCGCCGAGCAGTTCGCGACGCTCGACGCAGCGGGTGGGACCGTGACCCCGGGCCTCGTCGACCCCCACACCCATCTCCTGTTCGGCGGCAGCCGCGAGGCCGAGCTTGAGCTGCGCCAGCGCGGAGCGGCCTATCTCGACATCCTCGCCGCCGGCGGCGGGATCCTCTCGACCGTCGCGGCGACCCGCGCGGCGTCCGCGGCGAGCCTCGCCGAGCACGGCCGGCGATGGCTCGCCGAGATGCTCAGCCACGGCACGACGACGATCGAGGCGAAGTCCGGCTACGGCCTCGACCTGCCCACCGAGCTGCGGCTCCTCGAGGTGGCCTACGACCTCGGCCGTGAAGGACCGGTCGAGGTCCTGCCGACCTGGCTCGGCGCCCACGCCGTGCCGCCGGAGTTCCGCTCCCGGCCGGATGGCACCGAGGCCTTCGTTCGGTATCTCGTCGAGGAGCAGCTGCCTGGCGTGGCCGCGCAGGGTCGCGCCCGCTTCGCCGACGTCTTCTGCGAGACGGGGATCTTCAGCGTCGATCAGTCACGGCGCATCCTCGAGGCCGCCGCGCCGCTCGGGCTCGCGCCGCGGCTCCACGCCGATGAGATCGCGCCGAGCGGCGGGGCCGAGCTGGCGGCCGAGATCGGGGCCCTGTCGGCCGACCACCTCGCGGCCCCCTCCGAGGCGGGCATCGACGCCTTGGCCGGTGCCGCGGCGGCGGGCCACGCGGTCGTCGCGACGCTCCTGCCGGCGACGACATGGTTCCTCATGCACGACGACTACGCGCCCGCCCGGACCCTCATCGAGCGCGGCGTCCCGGTCGCCCTCGCCACCGATTTCAACCCCGGCACCTCGCCGAACGCCAGCCTGCCACTCGTGATGACGGTCGCCTGTCTCGAGCTCAAGCTCACGCCATCGGAGGCCCTCGCCGGCGTGACGATCAACGCGGCCCACGCGCTGGGCCTGGGCGACGAGATCGGCTCGATCGAGGCCGGCAAGCAGGCCGACCTCGCGATCTGGACCGTGCCGACCCATCGCCAGATCCCCTACTGGCCGGGGGCGGACCTCATCCGCGCGGTCGTGAAGAAAGGCCGCCTCGTCCTGGACCGATCGATCGAGGGCTAGCCGCCGGACGGCCTCGCGGGTCACCGACGGTTCATTGCGCGGCGCGAGTACACGGAGCGACAGGACGAGGGCAGCCAGGCTCAGACCTTGCCGCGGCTCTCCAGCACGATCGTCGTCGTCTCCTGCGGCAAGGTGGAGAAGGACACCGCGAGCTTCTGCTGGGGCGTCGGCTCGCCGCCCATCTCGTGGAAGAACTTGGCGAGAGCCTCGGCGCAGTCCGCCTCGTCGGCGCAGACCGGCATTGCCACGACGATCTTCGGATCGAGCTGGGCCACGAGCTCGGCCGCCTTCGTCGCGCTCAGCGCGCCACCGACCGGGACGCAGGCGATGTCGACCGAGCCGATGTCGCCGAGCTTCTCCTCCGTCATCAGATGGCCGACGTCGCCAAGGTGGATCGTGTGCAGTCCGTCGAGCTCGACGACGAAGGCCGTGCCCCGGCCGCGCCTGGCCCCGCGCTCGTCATCTCGATACGTGCGGACGCCGGTCAGCAGGACGTCCTTGACCTCGTACTCGCCGGGCCCGTCGAGGACGAACGCTGTCTCGAGGCTGGATGGGATCAGCGTCTGGCCGTCGCGCGAACGCTTGCCCTTGGCCTTCTTGAGCGGCTCGTCGTCGGGGTGGCTGTAGGTCTGTCTCTTATACACATCT
>JBKPRF010000027.1:0-3343 GCA_046734475.1 Chloroflexota bacterium | reverse complement strand
CATCAACCCCGGCGACGGCGGCCTGGCCGGTGGGCTCCTGCGGGAGTGGCACGAGGAGGTCGTCGCCGACTTCGTGCCGGAGTTCGAGCTCGTCGGACTCCTGAACGACGACACGACCGAGGTCGGCAGCGTCCACCTCGGGGCGGTGTACGTCGGCAACGCGAATGGCCGCCCGGTGATGATCCGCGAGACGACGAAGCTCGAAGGGGCCTTCGCCGGGGTCGACGAGACGGCGCGGGTGCGAGACGGCATGGAAAGCTGGAGCCAGCTCGTCTTCGATCTGCTCGAGGGCATGCCGGCACGCTGACCGATCGCCAGGCGCTGCCGCCGGACCTCGGTGCGATACTGGCGCCGAAGGGGGCTCCCGAATGGGTGGCAGCGGTCGTCGAGGCTCGAGGCTGCGGCTGGCGCTGGCGCTGGCCGGGCTCGGTCTGCTGCTGCTCGCCTCCGGGGCGCGCGGCGCCGGTCGGACGGTCGTCGTGCTGCCGACGACCGGCATCGTCGACGAGGGCATGGAGAAATATCTGGCCGACGGCCTGAACCAGGCCGCGGCCGACGGGGCCGCCGCCGTCGTGATCGAGCTCGACACCCCCGGCGGCAGCCTCTTCAACACGAACCACATCGTCACCGCGATCCTCGAGGCCAAGGTGCCGGTGATCGTCTGGGTGGCGCCGGCGGGCGGCTTCGCGGCGAGCGCCGGCACCTTCATCACGCTGAGCTCGAACATCGCCCTCATGGCGCCGGGCACCCGCATCGGTGCCGCGTCGCCGGTCGGCGGCCAGGGCGAGGACATCGGCGGGACCGAGGGCCAGAAGGTCCTCAACGACGCGATCGCCTACATCACCGAGATCGCGACGATCCGTCACCGGAACATCGACTGGGCCGTGTCGGCCGTGAAGGATGCCAAGTCGTCGCCGGCGACCGAGGCCGCCCAGATCGGTGTCGTCGACGGCCTGGCGTCGACGATCGACGACGTGCTGGCCTTCGCCAACGGCAGGCAGGTGGAGGTCGGCAAGCAACCGGTGACGCTCGACCTGGCCAACGCGACGATCAGCGAGCGCGACATGAGCCCGTTCCTGTCGTTCCTGCGCCTGCTGTCCGACCCGACGATCGCGTTCCTCCTGTTCAGCGCCGGCTCCGCCGGGCTCCTGGCCGAGCTGTGGAGCCCGAACTTCGTCACCGGCATCCTCGGCGGGATCACGATCATCCTCGCGCTCATCGGCCTGGGCGCCCTGCCGCTCAATGTCGGGGGCCTGCTGCTGATCATCCTCGCGTTCGTCCTCTTCGGCCTCGAGCTGACCGTCACCAGCCACGGCCTGCTCGGATTCGGGGGCGTGGTGTGCCTGGCGCTCGGCGCGTCGGCGCTCTTCACGGGGCCCGTGGATCCGTTCGGGCCGGTGGTCGAGGTCGCCCGGCCCGTCGTCATTACGGTCGTGCTCACCTCGGCCCTGTTCATGGGCCTCATCGCGATCGGGGCGATGCGCAGCCGCCGGATCCCGCTGCCGACGCTGGCCGGCTCGGCGGGCGCAGTGCCGCCGGGCAGCTCGGGCGTCGTTCGCCGGCCGCTCGAGCCGAGTGGCTCGGTCTACGCCGGGGGCGAGGAATGGTCGGCCCGCTCGGCCGACAACCAGTCCATCCAGCGCGGGACGCAGGTTCGGGTCATCTCGAGGGAGGGCCTGACGCTCGTCGTCGAGCCCGACGCGTCATCATCGTCGCAAGCGTGAGCTAGGAGGGCTCGAGTGGACGTCGTCGTGGTCGCGTCGATCGCCGCGTTCGTGGTGGTCGTGCTTCTCGTGATCCTGTATCTGTCGGTCCGCGTCGTGCGGACGGGCGAGAAGATGGTCGTCTACCGCTTCGGGCGGACCGGCGACAACATGGTCCGCGACCCGGGGATCAACTTTCTCATCCCGATCGCCGATCGCCCGGTCAAGGTCGACATCCGGGAGCAGTTCGTCGAGGTTCCCAGCCAGACGACGATCACCAAGGACAACGCCCCGATCAACGTCGACTTCCTCATCTACTGGCGGATCGACGACCCGCTCAAGAGCGTGGTCAACGTCGTGAACTTCGCGGGCGCCCTGCAGGGCGTCGCGACGACGACGCTGCGCGCGGTCATCGGCGACATCCTCCTCGACGAGGTCCTGTCGCGCCGCGAACAGATCAACGCGGTCCTGCGGGTGAAACTGGACGAGGTCACCGAGCGCTGGGGCGGCAAGGTGACGACGGTCGAGATCCGTGAGATCACCCCGCCCCGCGACGTGCAGGAGGCCATGAACCGCCAGCTGTCCGCCGAGCGAACGCGGCGTGCCGTCATCACCGAGTCGGAAGGCTCGCGCCAGGCGGCGATCAACGTCGCCGAGGGCCAGAAGCAGTCCGAGATCCTCAAGGCCGAGGGCGATCGCCAGGCGGCGATCCTCCGGGCCGAGGGCTTCAGCGAGGCGCTGACCCGGATCTTCAACGCCGCGAGCGGGGTCGACCAGAAGACGATGGCCCTCCAGTACCTCGAGGCCCTCAAGTCGCTCGGCGCGAGCCCCTCGACGAAGTGGGTCATCCCGACCGAGTTCACCCGGCTCATCGAGCCCTTCTCGGGCTATGTCCAGGGGTCGATGAGCGGCGCCGAGGCGAAGCCCGCCCGATGACCAAGATCCTCGTCGTCGACGACGAAGCGAACGTCCAGCGCCTGCTCCAGTACACGCTGAAGCAGGCGGGCTACCAGGTCGTCGTCGCGGGCGACGGCAACGAGGCCATCCGCCTCTGGCAGAACGAGTCGCCCGACCTGATCCTCCTCGACGTCGGGCTGCCGAAGCTCGACGGCTACGGCGTCGCGGAGAAGGTCCGGGCCGAGGAGAAGGGCGGGACCCACATCCCGATCATCATGCTCACCTCCGAGAAGGAGGTCGAGCAGAAGGTCAAGGGCCTCCGGGCCGGCGCCGACGACTACCTCGTCAAGCCGTTCCACCAGGCCGAGCTGCTGGCCCGGATGAAGAGCCTGCTCGGGCGGTTCGGGAGGTCCGACGGCGGCGGCCAGGTGGCGAAGCCCCGGCTCGGCCGGATGATCGCCTTCTACGGCGCCAAGGGCGGCGTGGGCGCGACGACGATCGCGATCAACACCGCCATCGCGCTGGCCCGCCAGCACGACCGCAAGGTGGTCCTCGTCGACGGCGCCCTCCAGCTCGGCGACCACCGGGTCTTCCTCGACATGGGCAACGACCGCAAGTCGATCACCGATGCCGTCGCCGCGCCGAACGTCGACTCGGAGCTGCTCAAGTCGGTGCTCGTCTCCCACGAATCCGGTATCGACCTGCTGCTCGCGCCGGCGACCCCGGAGGAGAGCGATCTCATC
>JBKPRF010000026.1:0-3093 GCA_046734475.1 Chloroflexota bacterium | reverse complement strand
ATGTGGCGGCGAACAACAGCGTCAGGTAGCTGGCGCCGACCGCGGACACGAGCGCTGCGCGCTCCGAACCCACCTCGTCGAGCACCGCCCGAATGTCGTCCATCCACTCTTCGATGGTCGGCAGACGCCCGAGCGGCACGGGATCGGAGATCCCCGTACCCCGCTTGTCGAGCAGGATCACCCGAGAGAAGGCGGCGAGCCGCTCCACGAGCCTCGCGAGCGGCGGGAACAGCCACAGCGCGTCGACGTTGCCGAACCACTGCTCCAGGAGCACCAGATCGAACGGCCCGTCGCCGACGACCTGGTAGCCGATGTGGACGTCACCGCTGCGCGCGTAGTTGGTCTCGGGCGGGTCCATCCACGCGCTCCTCTTGCCGGTTGGCCCCACGACGGGACCGAGTCTATGGCGGCGGCAGCGCATCCCTCTCGCGCGGACGAGCCGGCCTCCGTGACACAGGCGTGCCGCTCGCGGTTGCGGGCGCGCGCGCGGCGGCGCACCATCGGGCTTCCGGTCGCTGCCCCGACCGAAGGAGGAAGGTGCCCGTGGATCGCCTGCTCGCGCCCAACCGTCGATCCCTTCTCCTCATCGTGATCGGCCTGCTCGCCATCGCGCTCGTCGTCAGCACGGGCCTCTGGCGGTCCTTGTCGCCCGACGGGCCCAACGGCCCGATCGCCGGCGAGACCGCCGCGTGCGAAGCTGACGCCGACAGCGCCGGGGAAGACGCCGACGAGGCGGAGGCCGAGGCCTGCCTCGGCGATCCCGACGAGTTCTCGGCGGGCAAGCGCGGGTCGGGCAAGGTCGATCCTGACGTCGTCGCGGCACCGGCCGGCGGCCCCCTCGCGGCACCTGCCGCTCCCACGTCGTCGGGGTTCTCGACCCAGACCAGGCTCGGCTACACCGTCGGCGACCAGTGGGAGCCGGCGATCGCGGCCGATCGCTTCGGCCACGTCTACATGCTCTACGCCCAGTACGGCGGTGTGCCCGGGTGCAGCAGCTGCCTGAGCCCGACCCAGGTCTACCAGGTGAGCGCGGACCACGGCTCGACGTGGTCTGCCCCGCGCCAGTTCGACGAGGGCCTTCAGGGCTGGGATTCCCAGCTCGTCGTCGACCCCGTCGACGGGCGCACGGTCTGGGCTGCCTGGCTGTCCCGAAGCAAGAGCGACATCGTCGTCGCGAAGTCGACCGACTTCGGCGCGACCTGGACCGAGAAGGTCGTCGACTCGACGAACGCCGGCACCGACAAGCCGATCCTGGCCGTCCGCGGCCAGAACGCGTATGTGGCCTATGACCACACCCAGACGGTGTGGGTCTCGTACACCCACGATGGCGGGGCGACCTGGACGTCGGTGAAGGCCAACCAGACCAGCGGCAACGGCAAGATCGGCTGGTCGCTCGCCACCGGCGGGACGGTGGCGCCGAACGGCGACATTCACTTCAGCTGGGACGGCTACGAACAGAACGGCGGCGCCAAGGGCCCCGTGAATCTGTACGTCACGACGTCCCGCGACGGCGGACTGACGTGGACGGACAAGCTGATCGACGTGTCCGGCTCCCCGCCCGACTGTTCGGCCGACCTCTGCGGCTGGGCGTTCCTCGGTGCCGCCATCACGATGACGTCGGACGCCGGCGGGACGCTCTACGCCCTCTGGAACTCGAGCCCGACCGGCACCAAGGAAGCACCCGAGGACATCTGGTTCTCGAAGTCGACCGACGGCGGCCGGACCTGGTCCGCCAAGGTCGACGTCTCCCTCGCCCCGGCCGGGGTGAACCACGCCTTCCCGTCGATCGCCGCCGGCGCCGCCGGCGACGTCCGGATCGCGTGGATGGACGCCCGCACGCCGGGTGGCTCGCTGTGGAACGTGTACTACCGCTCGAGCACGAATGGCGCTGGGACGTGGTCGGCCGAACAGGACATCTCGAGCTACGTCGCCGGCTACAGCTACATCCAGCCGGCGGGCTTCGAATACCCGTTCGGCGACTATTTCGAGCTCGCGATCGACGAGCAGGGCACGACCCACGCCGTCTTCGGCGAGGGCCTGAACTACGACTCGCCGGGCTCGGTCTGGTACACCCGCGGCAGGTAACCCGGTCGCGATGACAACCGACGTCGGGCCCACGGCCGCCGGGCCGCTGCCGGCGATCTATCTCGGGCACGGCGCGCCGCCGCTGCTCGAGGACGCGGCGTGGATGGCCGAGTTCGCGACCTGGACGGCGAACCTCCCGCGACCGAAGCAGATCCTCATCGTCAGCGCCCACTGGCAGACCGCGCCGATGGCGCTGTCGGCGACGCGCCGCGTCCCGCTCGTGTACGACTTCTACGGCTTCCCCCAGCACTACTACGAGATGACGTACGACGCGCCTGGTGCACCCGACCTCGCGGCGAAGGTCAAAGGCCTCATGCCCGACAACGAGCCCGTCCTCGAGCGCGAGATGCGGGGGCTCGATCACGGCGCCTGGGTGCCGCTGAAGGCGATGTACCCGGAGGCCGACATCCCGGTCCTCCAGCTGTCGATGCCCGACCTCGATCCGCGGCACCTCTTCGAGATCGGCAAGCGCCTCGCGCCGCTGCGCGACGAGGGCGTGCTCATCGTCGGCAGCGGCTTCATGACCCACGGCCTGCCGTTCGTCCACGAGTACTTCATGGGCAAGCCCGGCGCGCCGCAGTGGTCGATCGACTTCGATCACTGGGCCCGCGAGGCGCTCGACCACGGGGATATCGACACGCTGTTCGCGTTCCGCGAGAAGGCGCCCGGGATGCCATACGCGCATCCGACCGTCGAGCATTTCGCGCCGCTGTTCGTCACGCTCGGCGCGGTGGCCCGGCCGGACGACAAGCCCGACTACGCGATCGAGGGCTACGCCTACGGCCTGTCGAAACGTTCCTTCGAGGCGCGCTGAGTCGCCCTAGCCGGCGCCGGGCGGGAATCGAAAAGCCGCCGGACGCACCGGCGGCTTCGCGCGCTCAGGTCGGGCGGCCGGAGCCGCCTCGGATCAGTGGGCGCAGGCCCGGGCCGTGCCCGCGTCGTCGGCCGTCCGGAAGCTCGAGCCGCAGCCACAGGCCGCGACAGCGTTCGGGTTGTTCACGGTGAAGC
>JBKPRF010000025.1:0-6562 GCA_046734475.1 Chloroflexota bacterium | reverse complement strand
GCGTCGCCGAGCGTTTCGACGCCGTCCGGCAGGGAGAGCGTGACCTTCTGGACCACGTTCGACGAGGCGCCGCTGACGCTGACCGGCGCCGTGTCGGCCTGGTCGATGCCCGACAGGTCGTTCGCGTCGCCCTCGACCTGGACGACGATCGGCTGGACGGTGACCGAGGCCACCTCGAACCCGGCGGCCGGCGTGCCGACGACAACCGGGCTGACCGGGACCGTCTTGGTCCGCCGATCCGTGAAGACGGCGACCTTGACGAGCACGCTCTGCGGGTCGATCTCCATCGCGCTGGACGTCACCTCGTTGCCGCTCGAGTCGACCGCGATGAGGTCGACACTCTGGTTGACGTCGATGCCCGAGTTGTCGACGACGACCCGGGCCAAGGCCTCGGCCACGGTCGCGATCACGGACGCCGGGCCGGTGACGGTCGCGGTCCCCGTGCCGACGACGGGCGTGCCAACCGCCAGGCCCGACGGGATCGGCTGTGAGACTTCGGCCTGGATCGGCACGGTCTTGCTCGCCTTGCGGTCGACCTGGATCGTGATCTGCAATGGCGAGAACCCGAGCACCTGGACCCGATCGTCGAGCGCCACGACGTGGACCGGGACGGTGACGTGGCCGGCGCCGGGATCGACGTTCGACAGGTCGACCGTGGCCTGGAACGTGTTCTCGTCGATCCGGAGCCCGACGTCGGCGGAGGAGACGTACCGAATCTCGCTCACGGCGCCGAGCGGCGAGAGAACCAGCAGGTCCGAGGCCTGGTTCGTCGGGTGGATGAGGATCGTGCCCGGGAAGTCGCGCGTCGTCTGCGAGAGCACGAGGCCGCTGTACAAGAGCGTCGAGAGGGCCAGGGCCCCGAGCTTGAGGGGCCAGTTGCGGACGATGAGGCGGAGGGCCCGGATCATCGCGCCGCCGCGGCGTCCCGATCCGCGCCGGCCGCGGCCCCGGTCCCCTCGGCGTCGCTCGGGACCTCGGATGGCGCCGCCGCCCGATCCGGGGCCGGCGCCGAGGCGTCCGTCGCCGCGGCCCGTGCCGGCCGTTCCTCCACGATCGGCTCGTCACCGGCCAAAGCCGGCTCGACGCCGTTCCGTCCTCCGAACCGGCGGACACCGGCGAGACGGGATGGCCGCCCGCCCGGCACGACCCCAAGGCGCCGCATCGGGCCCTGCTCGCCGCCGGGCTGGAGGAGGCTCCGGATCTGGCGGGCGAGCTGCTGCTCGTTGAGGTTGCGCACGATCCGGGCCCGCTGAACGAGGCTGATCTGGCCGTTCTCCTCTGACACGACGACGACGACAGCGTCGGTCTGCTCGGTGATGCCGAGGGCGGCCCGATGGCGGGTGCCGTAGCGCTCGGCATGGACGGTCGTCTCCGCGAGCGGCAGGAGCGCGCCCGCCGCGAGGATCCGCGAGCCACGGACGATCACGGCCCCGTCGTGGAGCGCCGACCGGGGCATGAACACCGTCCGGAGGAGGTCCGCGGATAGGTCGCCGTGGATCATCACGCCGGTTTCGGCGATCTCCTCGAGACCGGTCTCGCGCTCGAGGACGATGAGCGCCCCGTGGCCCTCGGCCGAGAGCAGCGCCGCGGCTCGGGCAATCTCCGTCGCCACCTGGTCGGCGGTCCGGTCCTCGGCCGACAGGAGCCAGCGCATCGAGCCGACGCGGCCGATTCGATCGAGCGCTCGCCGGATCTCGGGCTGGAAGATGACGACGAGCGCGAAGAGCCCGACGACCGCCCCGGTCTCGAGGATCTGGGTGAGCAGCCGCAGCTGCAGCAGGCGGGCCGCGAAGTACACGAAGAACAGGACGCTGACACCGATCACGAGGCGAACGGCGCGGGTGCCCCGGATCAGGCTGAACAGCCAGTAGATGAGGAGCGCCGTGATCCCGATGTCGAGCACCGTCGTGGGTCGAAACTGATCGAGGATCGACGCGATGAGCTGCGGCATCCTTCGGGCAGTCTAGCCCCGACCTAGGCCCGGGCGAACGTCGAGGACGCCTCGTCGCGGAGCCGCTCAGCGGCCAGGGCGTGGGCGTCGGCCTCGGCCTGCGTGTCGCCGGTGAGGGCCGTCAGCCGCAGGAGCAGCTCGATCTTGTCGGTGGCGAGGGTCCGCCAGCCGCGATCGAGCTGCAGCCCAGCGATCGCGAGATGGACATGGGCGTCGCCGGGGAACAGCGCCAGCAGCTGGAAGCAGACGTCGATCGCAGCGTCCGGGCGGCCCGCGGCGCGATGGACCATGACGGCGGTCAGCATGAGGTTCCGGGCGGCCTTCGGGTCGCCACCGTCCACGAGCGCCAGCGCCTGGGCCATGAGCGTCTCGGGATCGGGCGGCGGCCCGACGATCGGGGGCGGCGGCGCCGACGGCAGGTCGATCGCGGGCCAGGGGATGGCCGCGCTGGGATCCTCCTCCTCGAGCTGGATGAGGCCCTCGGAGCCCGGGTCTCGGGCATCGGGGTCGAGCGAGATCCGGCCTGGTATCGGCGCGTTGAGCGCCGCCATCTCGGGCACGAGCGGGCCCGTTTGGGCCTCGTCGCGCGTGCCCACCGCAGCGGGGAGGTCGACCTCGGGGACCGCCTCGGCCGGTCCCTCCGCCGGGGCGACGGGCTCGGTCGTCCCCTCCGCATCCACTGAATCCGGGGAAAGCCCCGGTGGCGGAGCCGTGGGTGGCGGCTCGACCTCGTCGAGGATCGGCGCGTCGTACAGGTCGAGCAGGGTCGACGAGGAAACGACCGCCGGCCGAGCGACCAGGGGCGGCGCGGGTGCTTCCACGACCGGCTCCGCGGTCTCGACGACCGGTTCGACGATGGCTTCCGCCGGGGTCGGCTCCGCCAAAGCGGCCGGCGGGGACCCGACCGACGCGGCCCCGCCATTCGCGGCAGGGACCGGAGCCGGCAACGGCTCCGGCGAGGCCGCTCGGCGTTCGATCGCCGGTCGTGGCCGGGGCACGCTCTCGTCCTCGGGCTGCTCGAGTCGCTCGACGAGCGCCCGACGACCGGGGGTCGCCGTGAGCTCGACCGCATCCCGCGCGGCCTGCCGGGCGTCGGCCCGGCGGCCGTCGGCGTCGAGGACCTCGGCCAGCCGCTCGAGATCGCCCGCCGCGCTCGCCCGGCGACCCATGTCGACAAAGGCCGCAGCCCGGGCGCGAAGCGTGGCCTCGTCGTCGGGGGCGATCGTCAGGGCCCGTTCGAACGCGGCCAGCGCATCGGGTTCGCGGCCCGCGCGATGCAGGACCGCGGCGCTGCTGGTGTGCGGGGCCGCCCGGTCCGGTGCGAGACGAGCCGCGTCGGCATAGGCGGTCAGGGCCTCATCCGACTTCCCGGCACGCGCGGCGAGATGGCCCCGGCGCAGGGCGTCCTTGTACTGCTCGAACAGCGGCCGCGTCACGGCCGGCAGCGTAGTCCCGCGCGCGGCGCCGCGCGGGGGGAGAAGAGTCCCGGTGCTACCGCTTTGTGTACTGCGGTGCCTTGCGGGCCCGCTTGAGGCCGTACTTCTTGCGCTCCTTCATCCGCGGATCGCGGGTGAGGAGGCCGGCCTGGCGGAGCTGGAGGCGATGGCCCTCGGGATCGAGCTCGAGCAGGGCCCGGGCGAGGCCGTGCCGAATCGCGCCGGCCTGGCCGGTGACGCCGCCGCCCTCGACCTTGATCATCGCGTTGTACTTGCCGTCGGTGTTCGTGACCTTGAACGGCAGGCGCAGGTCGTTCTCATCGACCGCCGCGCCGAAGTGCTCCACGAGCGAGCGGCCGTTGATGACGATCTCGCCCTCGCCCGGCAGCAGCCGGACGCGCGCGACGGCCGTCTTGCGGCGACCGGTCCCGGAGTTGATCGTGGTCGTGGCCATGTCTGCCTCCGTCAGGCGAGCGGCTCAGGCCGCTGGGCCTGATGGGGATGGTCGGAGCCGGCGTAGATCTTCAGCTTCCGCAGCTGCTGGGTCCCGAGCTTCGTCCGCGGGAGCATGCCCTTGACGGCGCGCCGGACGACCTCCTCGGGCCGCCGGGCGAGGAGCTTGCCGAGCGACTCCTCCTTGAGACCCTGGGGATAGCCGCTGTGGCGGACATAGGTCTTGGCCTCGAGCTTGTCGGCACTGACCGACACCTTCGCGGCATTCAGGACGATGACATGGTCCCCTGTGTCGAGGTTCGGGGTCCAGGTCGGCTTGTGCTTGCCGGCGAGGACGCGCGCGACACGCGTGGCGAGACGGCCGAGCGTCACGTCCGTCGCATCCACGACGAACCACTGCCGCTCGATGTCGCCATCTCGCACCGTGTAGGTCTTCGCGTTCATCGTCACTCGCTGTCCTCGTTTCGAGCTGTACCTGTCGCTATCGCTGCTGCGTCCGCGTCCCGTCGTCTTCTGCCGAGCGCCACCCGCCGGAGGCACAACCCCCGGGCCGGCGCCGCCGCTCCCCCGAGCGCCGGTCGGCGCTCGAGCAGGGCTGCCGCGATGTCGGTCTCGCGGACCTTGCCCGTCCCCACCGCGAGCAGGGCGGCGACCATGCGCCGGACCATCCCGCGGAGGAAGGCATCCGCTCGCACGTCGATCGTCACCAGGTCACCGGTCCGCCGGACCCGCACGGCATGGACCGTCCGGACCGGCTGCGGATCGGCGCCCCCGAACGAGCTGAAGTCGTGGCGGCCCTCGAAGGCCGTCGCGGCTCTCGCCATCGCGTCGGTGTCCAGTCGAGTCCGCACCCGGAACGCCGTGCGCTCCCGGAGCGGGCTGCGAGGGCCGTTCCACACGGTGTACCGGTACTCCCGGTACCGGGCCGCGTAGCGCGGGTGGAACCTGGCGGCCGCCCGGCGGACGTCGCGGACCGCGACATCCGGCGGAAGCGTGCCGTTCAGCGCCTCGGTCAGGGCCGCTGCGGACAACGCCCCGGCGTAGGTGAATGCGATCACCTGCCCCGCTGCGTGGACGCCCGCGTCGGTCCGTCCCGCCCCGTCGACCGGCTGGCGGACTCCGCCGTTCAGGCGGGCCAGCGCGGCCTCGAGCTCTCCCTGGACGGTGCGAGCCCCAGGTTGGACCTGGAAACCCGCGAACTCCGTGCCGTCGTATTCGACCGTGGCTCGAAACCGTTTCGGGCTCCGCTCCCTCGGCGCGCCCTCTCGGGCGCCTTTGCTCATTCGAGCCCTAGACGAGCTCGAGCTGGACGACCTCGGCGCCGTCGCCGGGCCGTTGGCCGATCTTCACGATCCGGGTGTAGCCCGACGTCCGATCGCCGTACTTCGGTGCGATCTCGTCGAACAGCTTCGTCACGACGAGCGGCTCATTCGGGAACTGCGAGACGACGGCCCGACGAGCTGCCAGATCGCCCTTCTTGGCCAGCGTGATCATCCGCTCGACGCGGCCCTGGACCTCCTTGGCCTTGGCCTCGGTCGTCTTGACCCGCTCGTAGCGCAGCACCGAGACCGTGAGGTTCTTGTACAGCGCGAGGCGGGGCCCCGTCTTGCGGCTGAGCTTGCGGCCGGCGATGCGGTGGGCCATGGATCAGGCGTCCTCGCCCTCGGCCTCGAGCGACACGTCCTCGGACTCCTCGTCCTCGAACTCGCCGGGCTCGGTCTCGGGGACGATGAAACCGCGCATCCGGAGGCGCTCCTTCATCTCGTCAAGCGACTTCTTGCCGAAGTTGCGCATCCGGAGCAGGTCCTCGTCCTTGAGCTGGAGGAGCTGCCCGACCTTGACGATGTTGTTGCGCTTGAGCGAGTTGTAGGCCCGCATCGGGAGGTCGAGCTCCTCGATCGGCATGTCGAGCATGTTCGGCGGGAGGGCCGGCACGCCGGCGGCGGTCCGCTCGGCCTGCATCTGGGCCTGGCCGATGCTGATGAACGGCCGGAACTGCTCCATGAGGATGCCGGCCGCCCGGCTGAGCGCCTCCTCGGGGCCGACGGTGCCGTCGGTCTCGATCTCGATCGTCAGCTTGTCGAAGTTCGTGACCTGGCCGACGCGGGTGCTCTCGACCCAGTAGTTGACCTTCCGGACCGGGGTGAAGATCGCATCGACGGCGATGACGCCGATCGGCAGGGCATCCGTGCGCTCGACCCCGAGGTAGCCGACGCCGCGCTCGACGGTGAGGTCCATGTCGATCGTCACATCGTCGGAGTCGAGGGTCATGAGGACGAGGTCCTGGTTGACGATCTCGACGTCGGCCGACTCCATGATGTCGGCGGCGAGGACGGGCCCGGCGCCGCTCTTCGTCAGGCGGAGCTGGACCGGGTGGGTCGCGAAGCTCTTCATCCGGAGCTTCTTGACGTTGAGGACGATCTGGGTGACGTCCTCCTTCACGCCCGGGATCGTCGAGAACTCCTGGTAGACGTCGCGGATCTGGAGCGACGTCACGGCCGCCCCTTCGAGGGACGACAGGAGGACGCGGCGGAGGGCGTTGCCGAGGGTGACGCCATAACCAGCCTGGAGGGGTCCGACTTCGTACTTGGCGTACGTGCCGACTTCCTCGACGGGCTCGATCTGGGGCGTCTCGAGTTCGATCATCAGGGCGGTTACCTCGAGTAGTACTCGACCACGAGCTGCTCGCTGAGGTCGAGCGGCATCTGGTCGCGGCGGGGCA
>JBKPRF010000024.1:0-6291 GCA_046734475.1 Chloroflexota bacterium | reverse complement strand
CGCCTAGTGCCGGCGAAGCTCGATGATCTTCCCGATCAAGCTCTGGGTTGCGTCCCTAACGATCGTTAGTTAGGCTTGGCGCACCATGGTCGAGATCACGCGCCGACAGGCCATCGAGGACGCCGCCAGCGACCTGTTCCGCGCGAACGGCTACGCCGGCACCAGCGTCCGCGACATCGCCCGGGCGCTGTCCCTCCAGGGCGCCAGCCTGTACGCCCACGTGACCTCGAAGGAGGACGTCCTGTGGGCGATCGTCGACCGGGCGGCGACCCGCTTCGAGACCGCCGCCGACGCGGCCGAGGCGGCCGCCGAGCGCGAGGCGCCCGGCGACCCGGTGCACGCCATCGCGGCGCTCGTCCGATCGCATGCCATGGTCGTGACCGAGGACGTCGGCGAGGCCGGCGTGTTCGTCCACGAGTGGCGCTCGCTGGGTCCCGACCGACGCCTCGAGATCCTCGCCCGGCGGGACGCCTACGAGGCCCGATTCCGGCGTCGCGTCGAGGACGGCATCGCCGTCGGGGCGTTCGGGCTCACGGATCCGGCAATCGCCTCGACCGTCATCCTCACCGCTCTCAATGGCATCGTCACCTGGTACGACCCGGAGGGCCGACTCGCGCCCGACCGCATCGCCGACCACCTCGTCGGCCTCGTCGGCCGGATGCTCGCCTGCGACCTCGCCTGACAGGAGGACCATCCATGACCGACCCGCTCTCGCTCGATCCCGTGCTCCCGGTCCGGGAACGCAGCCAGCGCCCCTGGAACGACGACCTGCCGCACGACGAGCGCTTCCGGCACTTCGAGGAGCACGTCCTCGCCGGGGGCAAGATCGAGGCGACCGACTGGATGCCGGACGAGTACCGGACGGGCGTCCTGCGGTTCGTCGAGATGCACGCCAACAGCGAGCTGATGGGCGTGCTGCCGGAGCGGGAATGGATCATGCGGGCCCCGACGCTGCGCCGGAAGCTGGCCCTCACCGCCAAGGTCCAGGACGAGGTCGGCCACGCCCAGCTGCTGTATCGCGTGGCAGAGGACCTCGGCAAGCCGCGCGAGCAGATGCTCGAGGACCTCCTCGCCGGCAGGACGAAGTTCCACAACGTATTCCACTACCCCACGAAGTCGTGGGGCGACATCGGGATCATCGCCTGGCTCGTCGACGCCGCGGCGATCGTCGCCCAGCAGGCCCTGCGGGACTCGAGCTACGCCCCGTACGCCCGGACGATGCAGAAGATCTGCTGGGAGGAGTCGGTCCACATCATGCACGGCCGCGACGTCGTGGTGACCCTCATGACGGGCACCGACGAGCAGCGGGCGATGGTCCAGGAGGCGCTCGACCGGTGGTGGGGCCCGCTCATGCAGATGCATGGGCCGCGCGGCGATCGGGCGAAGGACCGTGACCTGTACTGGCGGATCAAGGCCAAGACGTCCGAGGAGCTCCGCCAGGAGTTCCTGACCATCTACGTGCCGCGCCTCCGCGAGCTCGGGCTCGTCATCCCGGATCCCGACCTCGAGTACGACGAGGGCGAGCAGACCTGGCGCTACACCGAACCCGATTGGAACGAGCTGCGGACCGTCGTCACGAACCACGGCCCGAAGTCCGAGGAGCGCCTCGAGTTCCGGCGGATCAACCGCGACGAGACTCGCTGGGTCCGCGAGACGATCCTGCCAGCGGCAACGGTGGCGGCGGCCTGATGGTCACGCCGAAGCGCGGCGAAGGCCGCGAGCTGGAGCCCTGGGAGGTCTTCCAGCAGGCGAAGGACGGCGACCCGATGCGCCACGGCGGCAACGTCTTGGCGCCCGACGCGGACCTCGCGACCCACTACGCCCGCGAGCTGTACGGGCGGCGCCAGGAGTCGCATCGGCTGTGGATCGTGCGGCGCGCGGACATCACCGTCCTCGAGGACGAGGATCTCCTCCAGCCGCCGCTCGACCGGTCGTTCAAGAAGCCCGGCGGCTACGTGATGCGCGGCAAGCTCGAGGCCGCCCGGGCGAAGGCCGGCACATCGAAGCCGAAGGCCCGCGCCGAGGGCCACGACCGGACGGGTGGCCGGCGAGCCGGCGCCTCGAAGGATCCCGCGTGATCGCCGCACCGCTGGAGCCTCGCGTCAGGACGGCCCTCGCCGAGCTCCTCTGGACGATGGCCGACGACGAGTTCGTCTCGGGCTTCACCGATTCCGAGTGGACCGGCATCGCGCCGATCCTCGAGGAGGACGTCGCGATGAGCTCGATCTCGCAGGACGAGCTCGGCCACGCGAAGGCCCTGTTCGAGCTGCTGGCGGGCGTGATCGAGGACGGGCGCGACGCCGACGCGCTGGCCTACGACCGACCACCAGAGGCGTACCACCACGCGCGATTGCTCGACCACGCCCGCGGCGACTGGGCCGACACGATCGCGAGGCGCTTCCTGTACGAGCTGGCCGACGAGGCCCGGCTGGCATCGATCGGGCCGGGCTGGCCGCCGCTGGCGAACCTCGTCGAGAAGCTCCGGCGCGAGGAGCGCTACCACCGGATGCATGCCACGGTCTGGATCGATCGGTTGGCGAATGGCGGGACGGAGCCGCGCGGTCGGCTCGATTCGGCGCTCGCCGCGCTCACGCCGGATGCCGCCACGGTCTTCACGCCGCTCGCCGGCGAAGCCGAGCTGCTGGAGGCGGGGATCCTCACGAGGCCGCTGGCCGCGGCCGAGGCGACCTGGCGCGCGGACCTCACCTCGATCCTCGTGCCGCTCGGGCTCCGGGTGCCGCCGGGCACAGGCGCGCCGGTCGACGGCCGGACGAACCATTCCGACGCGTTCCGCTGGCTGTGGGGCGAGTTCACGACGGTCCGCCGGCTCGACCCCGAGGCGGTCTGGTGATCGCCGACGTCGTCACCCAGGCGAGGCGCGAATCGGTCCTGGCCGCCCTCGACGAGGTCGCCGATCCGGAGATCCCGGCCGTCTCGATCGTCGAGCTCGGGATGATCGGCGACGTCGAGGTCGCCGCCGGCGGCGTCCGGGTCGAGCTCATTCCGACGTTCGTCGGCTGCCCCGCCATCGAGTTGATCCGGTCGGCCGTCGAGGACCGGCTCGCCGGCGTTGCCGATCGCGTCGAGGTCGACGTCTCGTTCGCGACGCCCTGGAGCTCCGACCGAATCTGGCCGTCGGGCCGGGAGAAGCTGCGGCGCTCTGGGTTCGCGCCACCGCCGCACGTCGGCGCCGGCCGGGCCCTGCCGATGCTCGACAGCGCCCCGGTCGAGTGCCCGTACTGCGGCTCGCGGCGGACAACCCTCGAGAGCGTCTTCGGGCCAACCCAGTGCCGCTCGATCCGGCACTGCGCCGAGTGCCGTCAGTCGTTCGAGTCGTTCAAGCCGATCTGACCCGTCGACCGCCGAGCACGAGCACCCCGCCGAGGAGCAGCCAGCCGAGCCCGCTCGCGGCGACGCCGGCCAGGGCGACGGTCTGGGCCGCCCACCCGAACGTCACCGAGTTGACCAGGCCGAATCGGTCGTCCCCGATCCAGGCGAGGGCCGATCCGAGCAGGAAGATCGCCCCGGCCCGCGCCGCGACTGCGGCCCACGGCGACATCGACCGCCAGAGCACCCCGGTTCGCAGCACGGCGGCGCCGTAGGCCGCCGCGGACGTCCACAACGCGATTCCGGCGAGCATGCTCATGATGCCGAAGGGCTTCGCCGGCGAGAACGGATTCGGGACGTTCTGGGCCAGGATCTCCCAGGCCGCATACCAGAGCCCGGCGACGACCACGAACCCCGTCGCCGCCATGATGAGCGTCGGCGCGGCCCGGGACTGCCGGCGGTACAGCGCGACCGCGATCGCGGGCCCGCCCAGCGAGAACGCGATCAGTCGGATCATGTTGGCCGGCGGGGTGGCGAACGGGTTGAACGTGATGAAGGCCCACAGCAGGAGGACCGCGCCGATCGCCCCGAAGGCTCCGAGCAGTCGCATCGAGCGGCTCGGCTCGAAGGGCTCCTGGGAGTGCCCGAGGGCGCGATTGCCCGCCAGGCGCTCCTCGATCGCGGAGCTGGTCACGTCGGCGAAGGTCGACAGCCACGTTCGGGCGACCCCGCGGCCGCTCCGGCCTCCGCGGGCGTCCCGAAGCTGATCGCGGAACAGCTGGGTCATTTCGTCGGCCCAGGCGAGCCGGAACCGATCGGGATAGAGGCGGAGCAGGGCTCGGAAGAGGCGCTCATCGGCGCTCAAGGCCGCGCCGCCTTCAGGGCCCAATCGCGCGACGCCGACACGATCGTTTCGAGGCGCCGGACTTCCGCCGCGGCGACGCTCCGGCCGAGGGTCGTAAGCCGGTAGTACCGCCGGCGCTGGTCGTCGAGCTCCGGGTCGGGACGCTCATCGCTCTCCTCGATGAGGCCGTCGTCGAGGAGGCGCCGGATCGTGGTGTAGATCGCACCCGGCCCGAGCCGGACGGCGCCGCCCGTGATCCGCGCGACCTCGCCCATGATCGCGTAGCCGTGCCGCTCCTCCGGTCCGATGGCCAGCAGGATGTGCATCGCCGTGCGCGAGATCGGCGAGGTCGGAGCGGCGGGCTGCGCGCTCGTCATGGCCGAACTATATCAACTATGGATGCATTGTCAACGGATACAACCGCCCCGCCATGGAGCTCAGCCAGCCATCCGTGGACCACTGAGGGCGACGAGCTGGGTCTCGCCGGCGGCCTCGGCATAGGCCTCGATCGGCAGGCACTCGCAGATGACGTTGCGGTCGCCGTAGACGTTGTCGATCCGGCGAACCGGCGGCCAGTACTTGCGGGCCTTCACCCAGGGGGCCGGGTACGCGCCCTGCTCCCGGCTGTACGGCCGGGCCCATTCGTCGCGGAGGAGGTCCGCCGCGGTGTGGGGCGCGTTCCGGAGCGCGCTCGAGGCCAGCGGGACGCGGCCGGCCTCGATGTCGGCAATCTCGGCGCGGATCGCGAGGAGTGCCTCGGCGAAGCGGTCGAGCTCGGCCTTCGACTCGGACTCGGTCGGCTCGATCATCAGCGTCCCCGCCACCGGGAAGCTCATCGTCGGCGCGTGGAACCCGAAGTCCATGAGCCGCTTCGCGATGTCGTCGACCGTCACGCCACTCGCCGCCGTCACCGGACGACAGTCGAGGATGCATTCGTGCGCCACCGTGTCGTTCGCACCGCGGTACAGGACCGGATAGGCGTCGCCGAGGCGCGCGGCCAGGTAGTTGGCGTTCAGGATCGCGATCTGGGTCGCTCGCCTTACGCCGTCGCGTCCGAGCATCGCGACATAGGCCCAGGAGATGGGCAGGATGCTCGCGCTGCCGTACGGCGCCGACGAGACGCGCCCGGGCTGGTCGATCCCGATCCCAGGCAGGAACGGCCGGAGGTGGGCGGCGACGCCGATCGGGCCCATGCCGGGACCGCCACCGCCGTGGGGGATTGCGAACGTCTTGTGGAGATTCAGGTGGCAGACGTCGGCGCCGATGTCGGCCGGGCGTGACAGCCCGACCTGGGCGTTCATGTTCGCGCCGTCCATGTAGACCTGGCCGCCGGCCTCGTGGACGAGGCGGCAGATCTCGACGATCGCCTCCTCGAACACGCCGTGGGTGCTCGGGTACGTGATCATCAGCGCGCCCAGGTCCGAGGCGTTCGCCGCGATCTTCGACCGCAGGTCGTCGAGCTCGACGTTGCCGAGCGTGTCCGTCGCGACGACGACGACTCGGTAGCCGGCCATGACCGCGCTGGCGGGGTTCGTGCCGTGGGCCGACGCCGGGATGAGGCAGACCCGGCGGTGGCCCTCACCTCGTGATCGATGCCAGCCACGGATCGCGAGCAGGCCTGCGAACTCGCCCTGTGAGCCGGCGTTCGGCTGGAGGCTCACGGCCGGAAAGCCGGTGATCTCGCCGAGCCATCGCTCGAGGTCGTCGAATAGGCGGGCGTAGCCGGGCAGCCGCGTCGGGTCGCTGAACGGATGGACCCGCGAGAAGCCCGGCAGGCCGATGCCCATCATCTCGGTCGTCGCGTTGAGCTTCATCGTGCAGCTGCCGAGCGGGATCATCGACCGGGTCAGGGTCACGTCCTTCTCGGCGAGTCGGAAGATGTACCTGAGCATCTCGGTCTCCGACCGGTGGAGCGAGAAGATCGGGTGGGTCAGGATCGCGTCCGTCCGCCGGACCGCCGCGGGGAGCGAGCTCGACGTGCGCTTCGCCGCGCTCGCGGCAGCCACCTCCGTCGCGCCGAGGGCGGTCACGAGGGCCGCGACATCTGCCTCGGTCGTCGTCTCGTCACACGCGATCGCGATGCCGGTCGCATCCAGGCGGCGGACCTCGTAGCCCGCGCC
>JBKPRF010000023.1:0-3951 GCA_046734475.1 Chloroflexota bacterium | reverse complement strand
GAAGTAATCGTCGGCAGCGTCAGATGTGTATAAGAGACAGGCCTTCGCCACCGTCGCCCCCTGGAGGAACGCCATCCGCCGCGTGACGGCGAGGTTGCCGAGCTCTGGCAGGACGTCGGTGAGCTTGTCGAGGTCGAGCATGACCGCCGGCCGGCCGGCCGCCAGTGAGGGCGCGGCGGGCGCCGTCCGGAGCAGCTGCAGCGCGCGCCGCCACTCCGCGGCCGGCCGCCCGATGCCGGGCAGCAGCTGGTGCAGGACGCCCGCCCCGATGAGGACCACCGAGGCCGCCACGACGAGGTCGCGGACCGGCACGATGTCGGCCAGGCCGGCCCCGGCCATGCCGATGAGGAACAGGACGTCGCGACTCACGAACATGGCCGAGAACACCCGGCCGCGGGTCTCCCGCGGCGTGTTCCGCTGGAGCAGCGTTCGCTTGGCGATGCCGAAGGGCGCGTTGAGGAAGCCGGTGATCATGACGATGACGATCGCCACCTGGATGTTCGGCGCCAGCCCGTAGGCCACCCCGAAGATGCCCATCCCGAGGATCCCGAGGACCATCCACTCGCCTTCGGGCAGGCGGTCGAAGATCCGGGCCATGAGCAGTGCGCTGATCGCGAACCCGACGGACGTCAGGCCCTCCTGGAGGCCGTACTCGAACTCGGTCGCGTTGAGGGCCCGGATCGCCATCGGCAGCAGCAGCACGTTCCAGAGCCCGAACGACAGCGAGACCGGGATGCCGGCGAGGAAGACCGACCGCAGGACCGGGATCTGCCACAGCGTCCGCATCCCGACCTTGAGGTTCTCGACGACGACGCCGACGCTCGTCGCCTCGGGCTCGCCGCGGTGCTTCGGCAGCCTCACGAAGAGGATGCACAAGAACGAGAAGGCGAAGGTCAGGGCATCGATGAAGAACGGGATCTCGACCTTCGTCGCATCGAGCGACGAGAGGTAGCCGGCGAGCGCGAAGCCAACGGCCGTCGAGCCGAACGAGCTGATCGAGAGGAACGAGTTGGCGCTCGCCAGCTCCTCCTCCGATGCGATCTCCGGCAGGACGCTCTCCCATGCCGGGTCGAAGAACTGCCGGACGGTCGCGGCCAGGAACAGGACGACGTACAGCCCGAGGATCCCGACCGCGTTGAACACGAACGGGATGGACAGGACGAGCAGGCCGCGCAGGAGGTCGGAGCCAAGCAGGATCCGCTTGCGATCGAACCGATCGACGAAGACCCCGGCGAAGAGCCCGACGAACAGCGTCGGGAGGGCGGTCACCAGCAGCGTCAGCCCGACATCGAGGGCCGAGTGCGTGACCCGGAAGACGAGGATCGCCGCGGCCAGGTCGGTCAGCGACGAGCCGATGGTCGAGACGAGCTGGGCCGTCCACATCAGGCTGAACTGACGCTTCCTGAAGACCGCGAACATCGACGGGGCGGCGGCGCTGGCTGTCATCGCGGCGGAGTCTATCGGCGGGGGAGGGCCCTCGGAGTCGCCTGCGCGACGTTGCGCCTGTCCGGGATGATCGAGCGCCCGTCGACGGCCGTTCCTTCGCGGGCGAGCAGGTCCCGCTTGAGGTCGAGGCGAAGCTCGCGGCTGCCCCACCAGCCGCCGCCGTAGCCACCGAGCGAGCCGTCGCCGGCGATCACCCGGTGGCACGGGATCGCGAGCGAGATCGGGTTGCGGCCGATGGCGCCGCCCACCGCGCGCGCCGCCCCACGGCGCCCGATCGCCGCGGCAACCGCGCCGTAGCTCGAGGTCGCGCCCCACGGCACGGACCGAACCGCCTCGAGGACCGCCCGATCCCAGGCCGGTCGGTCGGCGAGATCAAGCCGAACGCCGTCGAATGCGGCGGCATCGCCCGCGAGGAAGCGGCGGACCGCGTCGAGGCCGGCTCGCAGGTTGCGCGTCGCGGAGTTCCCGGCGTCGCTCGTGACCGCTGCAGCGGCGCCCGGGCCGAACCGGCGCTCGAGCTCGGCTTCGAACTCCTCCGGCGGGGCGAGGATGTCGATCGCGACGACGCCGGCCGCCGAAGCCGCGACATGCACCGGGCCCCACGGGCCGGGGGTGCTCGAGAACGCGATCGGACCAGGCACGGAGCGAGGATACCCTCGGCGGCTCGACGATCGGGTGGTATACTCCCCGGGAGTATGACCGCCACGCTGACGAACCCTGCAGTCGCCCCTCTCGCCGCACCCGCCGCCGAGGTCGAGCTGCCGATCGAGGGCATGACCTGCGCCTCGTGCGTCAACCGGATCGAGCGGTTCCTGAAGAAGACCCCGGGCGTCGAGGAGGCCGTCGTGAATCTCGCGACCGAGGTCGCGACGATCCGGTTCCTGCCCGACGTGGCCGGAACGGCCGAGCTCGTCGGGGCGATCGAGGCCGCCGGCTACGACGTGCGCTCGCGGCCCCCGACGGCGGTCGAAGGCGCCTCGCTCGCGGCATCCTTCGACGCGGACGACGCGCAGCGCGCGGCCGACGCCCGCGGAACGCTCGTCCGCGCGGTGGTCTCGATCGTCGTCGCGGTCGGCACGATGGCCGCGATGTTCTGGCCGCAGACCCTCCTCTCGGTCGAGACCCTGAACTGGCTCGCGCTCGCGCCTGCCACCGCGGTCCAGATCTGGGCCGGCGGACGCTTCTATCGGGCGGCCTGGCGCGCGGCGCGTCACGGTGCGACCAACATGGACACGCTGGTCGCCGTCGGCACGACGGCAGCATGGGGCTACTCGATCGTCGTGACCGTGGCCCCATGGATCGCGCGCAACGCCGGCCTCGAGCCGGCGACCTATTTCGACTCGTCGGCGATCATCATCGGCCTCGTCCTGCTGGGCCGCTGGCTCGAGGCCCGGGCCAAGGGCCGGACGACCGCGGCCATCCGAGGCCTCATCGCCCTGCAGCCGGCCACGGCCCGGATCGTCATCGGCGAACGCGAGACCGAGGTCGCCCTCGAGGTCGTCCGGCCCGGCGACCTTCTTCGCGTCAGGCCGGGTGAGAAGGTGCCCGTCGACGGCCGCATCGTCAGCGGCGGCTCGGCGATCGACGAGTCAATGCTGACGGGCGAGGCGATGCCCGCGACCCGCGAGGTCGGCGACGAGGTCATCGGCGCGACGCTCAACACGACCGGCGCGTTCGTCATGCGCGCGACCCGGGTCGGGGCCGACACCGCGCTGGCCCGGATCGTCGAGCTCGTGAAGCGGGCCCAGGGCAGCAAGGCGCCGATCCAGCGGCTCGCGGACCGGGTCACCGAGGTCTTCGTGCCGGCCGTCCTCGCGATCGCGGCGCTGACGTTCGTGGCCTGGTTCGTCGCCGGTCCCGAGCCGCGCCTGACCTTCGCGCTGACGGCGTTCATCAGCGTCGTGATCATCGCCTGCCCCTGCGCGATGGGCCTCGCCACGCCGACCGCGATCATGGTCGGGACCGGCCGCGGCGCCGAGGCCGGCGTGCTCGTGCGGAGCGCGGAGTCGCTCGAGGCGGCCCATCGGGTCGACACCGTGCTGTTCGACAAGACGGGCACGCTGACCGAGGGCGCGCCGACCGTCGGATCGATCGTCGCGGCGCCGGGATTCGAGCCGGCCGACGTCCTTCGTCACGCCGCATCGCTCGAGCGCGAGAGCGAACACCCGATCGGTCGGGCGATCGTCGCCCGGTCCGAGGCTGACAGCCTCGAGCTCGGCACGGCCGCCGACTTCGTTGCGACCGGCGGCCGTGGCATCGCCGGCACGGTCGCCATCGACGGCGCAACGCGCAGGGTCGTCGTCGGGACGCGGGCCCACCTGGCCACGGCCGGTATCGACGTCGCGACGCTCGGTCGGGATGCCCTCGACGCCGACGCGACGGCGACGTGGGCGCTCGTCGGCGTCGAGGGCCGCGTCGCGGGCGCCATCGCGGTGAGGGATGCCGTCAAGGCGTCCGCCGCCGCCGCGGTGGCCGGCCTCCGCGCCGCCGGCGTCGACGTGTGGC
>JBKPRF010000022.1:0-4000 GCA_046734475.1 Chloroflexota bacterium | reverse complement strand
GCCGTAGCGCTGGCGCAGCTGCAGCGGCGACCTGCCGCTGCAGCGCGCCCGATACCAGCTCGGAGCGGGAGGTGATGCCGCGGGACGGCCCGATCGGCGAGGGTGACCTCGTCCGCATCGGAGGCCCCGTTGGCGAAATCGACCGAACGCTCGACGAGCGGGCGCCGGCCCGCGACCGGTCGGCGCAGCGGCCCGGCACCCGAGTCGCCGGGCTCGCCATTCAGCCCGGCGCCGGTGACGGAGGCCGGACGGCCCGAGCTGCCGGCGTACGTGTCGAACGGGCTCATCGGCCTGCGGGTCCTCGACATCCCGATCCTGCCGGGGCTGTGCATGGTGAGCGGGAGCGTCGGCAAGCACCCGATCATCGGCATCGAGGCCTCGGCGAACCCGCCATATCCCCTCGCCGGCGACATCGCGATCAACCGCGTGTTCCTGGCGATCGCGCCGCAACAGGCCGAGTTCGTCAGTCAGGCCTACGACTTCAGCTGCGGTGAGCTGACCTCCCGGTTCCGCTTCCACGCGGACGGGGTCACGGCGGACGTCGAGGTCCTGACCTTCTGCAGCAGGGACCGGCCGACGCTCGCCGTCCAGGAGCTGAGCGTCCGGGTCGACGCGCCGTGCGAGCTCACGCTCCGGGCGCTCATCGAGCCGTACCGCGTCCGCGGGACCGTGACCGCGAAGACGCTCGATCAGCCGGGCTTCCACGGCGACCGGATCGATGGCTACCTGCTGTGGTCCGCGCTCGGCAACCTGTCACAGGTCGGCTACGCGCTCACGACGGAGCTCGCCGGGGACCCCGGCGCCGAGCGACGGGTCAAGAACTGGGGCGAGAACAGCCCGATCGCGACCGATTACCTCCTCGAGGCTCGTCCCGGTCGGACGTACCGCCTCCGCCAGCTCGTGAGCGTCGTGCCCAATGAGCTCCACCACAACCCGGACCACCAGGCGGCACGCCTCGTCGCCGAGGCGAAGGCGGCCGGGTTCGACGTCGTCCGCGACGCGAATCGGGCCGAATGGGCCGAGCTCTGGCAAGGGCGCGTCGTGATCGACGCCGACGACGATCGCTGGCAGCGCCTGGCCGACGCGGCGTTCTTCTACCTGAACAGCTCCGTCCACCGGTCGGCGCCGGCGAGCACCTCGATCTTCGGGCTGGCCCAGTGGCTCGACTATCACTACTACCACGGCCTGGTCATGTGGGACATCGAAACCTTCAGCCTGCCGCCGCTGCTCCTGCTCCAGCCGTCGGCGGCCCACGCGGCCCTCGAGTACCGGACCCATTCGGCGCCGGCCGCGCGAGCCAACGCGAAGCAGCACGGCCGGCGGGGCCTGCAGTTCTCCTGGGAAAGCGGCCCGCTGCATGGCGAGGAGTCGATGCCCGTCCCGGGGCTCGCGGCGATGTACGAGGACCACGGCTCGCTCGACATCGCCTTGGCGTTCGCGCAGTTCGCCCATGTGGCCGGCGACGCCCGCTTCGAGCGGTACGAGGCCGCACCGATCCTCTTCGGCGTCGCCGACTGGATCACGAGCCGGGTCGAGGCGAGAGGCGGCCGCTACCACGTCCGCCGGGCTCTCGGGGTCGCCGAACGCCAGGAGCCGGTCGACGACCCCGCCTACCTGGTGATGGCCGCCAAGCTCGTCCTGCGCGAGGCCATCGCGGTCGCCGAGCGCCTCGGCGAGGCGATCGACCCCGACTGGCGGGCGGTCGACGCGGGCCTCGAGCCGCCGCGTGACCCGCGGACCGGCGCGATCGTGAGCCACGCCGGCTACCGGCCGAGCGAGGAGAAGGGTGCGACGCCCGATCCCGCCGCCGGGCTGTTCCCGTTGTGGTACCCGGTCGACGCCGACACGGAGCGGGCGACGCTGCGGTTCTTCCTCGACCTCGCGCCCGGCTACATCGGCGAGGCGATGCTCTCGCCGCACTACGGCGTCTGGGCGGCCTGGGCCGGCGACCGCGATCGCTCCCTCAGGCTGTTCGACGACGGCTACGCGAAGCTCGTGACCGGCCGGTTCGACCAGACGATGGAGCACACCCGAGAGCGCTACCCCGATGCGCCGGCGGCCGGCCCGTTCTTCGCGAACCTGGGCGGGTTCCTGACGGACCTCCTGTACGGCCTGCCGGGAGTCCATCCCGGACCGGGCGACCCGGCGTCCTGGGCGGTGCGCCCCGTCGTGCTCCCGGCCGGCTGGCGCCGGATCGAGGTCGAGCGCGCCTGGATCCGTGGCCGCCCCGCCAGGATCGTGGCGGAGCAGGGCGCCGAGCGGGCGACCGTCGCCATCGGCCGGCCAACCCCGGCGCAGGGCTACCCGATCCCGGCCACTTCGAGGATGTGAGGCGAACTCGGCCGAGCCCGCAGCGGCCGAGGGTGACGGCGAGGCCCGAGAATCCAGGAGCTGGTCGGGGCGGTCGGATTTGAACCGACGACTTCGTGCTCCCAAAGCACGCGCGCTGCCAGGCTGCGCCACGCCCCGTCGCCGGGATCATACGGCCCCGGCCGGGCAAGCCCGCGCGAGGGTCAGAAGCCTCGGGCGAGGAGGACTCGCCGCATCCGGCGCGCCGCGCGGGCGCGGTGCGAGATTCGATGCTTCTCCACGGCCGAGTACTGCCCGAACGTCCGAGCCCCGGGCCGCTCGACCGACGGCTCGAAGATCGGGTCGTAGCCGAATCCGCCGCTTCCACGCGGCTCGAGGGCGATCCGGCCACGGGTCGTGCCACGCCGGACCACGAGATCGAGCGGCGAACGCTGCCGGGGGCGGCGGGCCGGGACGGGCATCGCGGGGGCCGGCTCCGGAAGCGCCAGCGCCAGGACGCAGACGTAGCGGGCCGTCCGCCTCGGCAGCGGCACGAGAGCGAGCTCGCGGAGGAGCTTCGCGTTGTTCTCGTCGTCGGTCGCGTCCGGCCCGGCATAGCGGCGAGTCCGGACGCCGGGCGCACCGCCGAGCGCGTCGACCTCGAGGCCCGAGTCGTCGGCGAGGGCCGGCAATCCCGTCGCCCGCGCCGCGAAGCGGGCCTTGATCCGAGCGTTCGTCTCGAACGTCAGCCCGTCCTCGATCGGCTCGCCGGGCACGCCGAGCTCGTCGAGCGAGACCAGCTCGGTGTCGTCGAGCTCGAGGAGCTCGCGCAGCTCCCGCAGCTTGTGGGCCGACCGGGTCGCGACGACGAGCGGCCGGCGAGCCGAGCCGGTCCCGTTCAGCGCTTGACCGGCGCCAGCGGCTTGACGGTCGCGAGGGCGGCCGTCTGGGCCTCGAACAGCTTCGCCAGGCCGTCCTGGGCGAGATCGAGCAGCGAGTCGACCCGGGCCCGGTCGAACGGCCGGCCCTCGGCCGTGCCCTGCAGCTCGACGTAGTGGCCGGCGTCCGTGCCGACGACGTTGAAGTCGACGTCGGCATGGGAGTCTTCGGAGTAGTCCAGGTCGAGCATCGCAATGCTGTCGATCACGCCGACCGAGACGGCCGCCACCTTGCCGACGAGGAACCGATCGAGGCCGTGGCCCATGAGCGCGGCAGCGAGCGCGACGTAGCCGCCGGTGATCGATGCGCAGCGGGTCCCGCCGTCGGCCTGGAGGACGTCGCAGTCGATCGTCACGGTCCGCTCCCCGAGCCGGGCGAGGTCGACGACGCCCCGCAGCGAGCGCCCGATCAGCCGCTGGATCTCGTGGGTCCGGCCGCCGAGCCGGCCCTTGACCGACTCGCGATCGGTCCGCTCGGCCGTCGCTCGCGGCAGCATCGAGTACTCGGCCGTCACCCAGCCGGTGCCCTTGCCCCGGAGGTGCGGCGGGACGCGGTCGCCGATCGTCGCCGCGCACAGGACCTCGGTGTCGCCGACGCGGATGCGGCACGAGCCCTCGGCCCACTTGAGGACGCCGAGGGTCATCGTCACGGGCCGCAGCTGGGTCGGGTTGCGGCCGTCGTTGCGGACGCTCGGAGGCCGGTTGCCGATGGTCATCGCCCGCTCATGGTAGGCGGCCCGGCCCGCTCCTCGGCCTTGGCGGCGGCCCACAGC
>JBKPRF010000021.1:0-5866 GCA_046734475.1 Chloroflexota bacterium | reverse complement strand
GCGGAGGTCCTTGTAGAAGAACGTGGCGGCGCCGGGCTCGCCGGTCGTCCGCAGGGCGTACGCCGGGATCTCGCCGATCGCGGTCCAGCCGAGCGCGCGATACGTCGCCTCGGCGCCGGTACCGGTCTCGCTGTCGAGGACGAGCAGCCAGCGGCCGTCATCGCGGGCGATCGCCTCGAGCTCGGTCATCAGGGCCCGCGCGATCCCGCGGCGGCGCGCGCCGGAATGGACGAGGAGCTTCGAGACGTCCGCTCGATGCGGCCCGTTCTGCTGCTGGGCCCGGATGAGCAGCACGCAGCCGACGAGCCGGCCGTCGCCGTCCCGCGCACCGATCGCCGTGATCGCCCCCGACGTGACCGCCGCGGCCCGCTCGGCCCACCACGACCGGGCGACCGCGGGGTCGAGCGGGGCGACGAAGTTGACACCGGCGCCGTGCTCGACGGCGTCGACGAGAAGGTCGCCCAGGGCCGGGATGGCCGCCTCGTACGCCCCGTGGTCGAGGCGCTCGATCGCGACCCCGGCGCCTGCGGCCGCCTCGGAAACCGCCGTCACGCTCAGCGGACAAGCTGCGGGCTCAGGCCCGCCTGGCGCTTCTCGAGGTACTCCGGGATCCGGATCATCGGCGGCCGCTCCATGTCGGCCAGCTCGATGACCTCGAGCGAGAGCCGGCCGCGCCCGGACCGCGGCAGCTTCATCGTCGAGCCGAGCTCGGCGAACAGCCTCGCCTTCCGGCGCTCCTCGAGCCGCTTCATGATCGCCTGGAGGATCACGAACGACATCCGCGACAGGCCCTCGAGCTCCTGGTTGCGGTGGACGCGCCGCTCGAGATCCACCTGGCCGAGGCCCTCGATGCCGGCCCGCTCGGCGATGTCGATGAGGTGCCCGATCTCGACCGCATAGCCGGTGAAGAACGGGATCTGCTCGAGGAGCGTCCGCCGGCCGGCGTATTCCCCGGCGAGCGGCTGGATGAACCCCGACAGCTCGGGGTAGAAGAGGTTGATCAACGGCCGCGCGACGAGCTCCGTCACCCGGCCGCCGCCGCCCTCCCGGAGCACGCCGCCCTCGACGATCGGCCGCTGGTAATAGCCCTTCACGTACTGCAGGCGCGGCTCGTGGAGCAGCGGGCCGAGCGTCCCGTAGACCATCCGCGGATGCCAGTTCCGGACGTCCGTGTCGGCCCAGACGACGAGGTCGCCGGTCGTCGCGTAGAGCGACTTCCAGAGGGCCTCGCCCTTGCCCCGGAACGAGCCGTAGCGGCTCAGGATGTCGTGGTGCTGGAGGACGCGGGCGCCCTCGGCCTCGGCGATCTCGCGGGTCCGATCGGTCGACGCCGAGTCGATGACGACCACCTCGTCGAGCAGCGGGACCCGGCCGACCATCTCGCGAATCGCTCGCCGCACGATCGGACCGATCGTCTCCTCCTCGTTGAGCGTCGGCAGCACGAGGCTGACCGTGAGCTGTTGCTTCTCCTTGAGCTGCACGAGCCGGCGCAGGTCGGCGAACTCGGCATGGTGGAAGTTCGACTCTCCGAACCAGCGCTCGACCCGGGCCGGCACCGCGCGCGACTCCTCGGCGGCACGGTCGGCCGCGGCCAGGGACTCGGCCCTCGACGCGAGCTGCTCGAACGTCTGCCGGCCGATCGTCTCGCGAGTCTTCACGACGATGACCGTCGTCCGGGCCCGGGTGGCGATGGCTTCCGGCACGGCGCCGAAGAGATGGGTGTTGCCGTCGCTGGAGGTCGGCGCCGCGGCGCCCATCACGACGATGTCGGACCGGTCGGCCTCCTTGAGGATCGCCGCTCGGACGTTCGACGCCTCGCGGACGAGCGTCTCGGCGCGCCCGCCGACGTGCTGTCGGACGAAGGCGTTCAGGGCGTGCTCGGCCTGGGCCCGGACTGCGAGGGTGATCCCCGGCGGGACGATGTGGAGGGCGACGAGCAGGGCGTCGTGGCGCCGGGCGATGGCGTCGCCGAAGCGAAGGGCGAGCTCGGCATGGGGCCCGCCGCGGACGGGGACGACCACGCGGTTGAACTCGCTCACCCCGCGCTGCTTGACGACGGCGATGTCGCAGGGTGACTCGCGGAGGACCTCGTCGATCGTGCTCGAGAAGGGCGCCGAGAGGCCCTCGCGCCCGGCCGGGGACTTCCCGCCCCAGCCGAAGACGATGAGATCGGCGTCGAGCTCCGCGGCCGATTCGACGATCCCTTCGGCTGCATGGCGCCCGATCCGGACGATCGGATGGATGGGGGTGCCCTCGCCGACGAAGTCGAGGACACGCTGGAGGAGGCGCCGGGCGTGACGGGCCCGGGTCGCGCCTTCGGACAGCGGCATGCCCTCGGGCACTTCGACGATCCCGAGCGCGGTCAGCTCGCCCCCGCGCGGTTCGAGCAGGTCCGCGCCGAGCCGGATCAGCTCCTCCGCGGTGGCGGGATTCGCGACCGGGATGACGATCCGGGCGGGGAGCGGCCGATTCACGGTCACGCGGCCGCCCAGCGCTCGACCAGGTAGCCCTTCAGCCGCTCCATCTCGCGGGCCTGGCGCTCGACCTGGTCCTCGGCCCGCTCGGTCGTCAGGTCGCGGTTCTCGATGACGAAGCTCGCGACGCGACCGAAGTAGATCGGGACGAGCGCCGCGACGTAGGCGTCGACCCGGTCGGGCTCATTCCGGGCGGTCACGATCAGGTCGAACAGCACGCGGGCCCAGGCATCATCGGGGAACGCGTAGCCGTTGGCCGCGTCGGCCATCGCCAATGTCGTCGGCGTGCTGGAGCCCGGCTGGTCGAGCTCGAGCCGCGAGCGGACCTCGTCGGCGGTGCGGCCGGCCAGCGCGGCGAGGCTCAGCACCGCGTCGGCGGTCTTCTCGGCGAGCATCCCGCGCCACGTCGGCTCCATCGTCAGCGACGCGGCGTGGAACTCCGAGAGCAGCCGCAGGACGTTGACCTCGAGCGGCGGCGGGTCCGTCACCCGCTCGAAGCCATAGGCCGGGATCTCATGACTGCCCTTGACCGCCTGCCAGCGTCGGTGGTTCTTCACCGCGAGCCGGAGGATCGTCGAGACGACCTGCCGGAACATCGGCCCGAGGTCGGCGCCGGGGTCCTTCGGGTCGTGGACCTTCGCGCCGAGACGGGTCTGGCAGACGGCGAAGCCACCCGTCACCGCCTCGGTCGTCATCCAGATGTCGATCCCGAACCGCGAGACCTCGGGGGTCCAGTCGCCGGCCTTGAGGTACTGCCGGACGAGGTCGCCCGAGACCCCGAAGTCGCCGCCGATCGGCTGCCGGATTCGGAGGCCGTAGAGGGCCCGGGTGAGCGGGTAGGTGACGGTGTTCGTGATCGTGCCGTCGTGCTTGTGGCGGGCGTACAGCGGGGCCACGAAGTCGTAGCCGCCCTTGAGGATCGGGCCGGCGAGCAGCTCGATCCACTCGGGCGCGATCGAGCGCAGGTCGGAGTCGACGACGACCAGGGCCTGGACCTCGAGGGCTGCCGCGATCTCGAAGATCGTCCGCAGGGCGGCGCCCTTGCCGCCGGTGCCGTCGACCTCGGGATACGTCAGCGAGACTCGGGCGAGGCGGTTGGTCGGCCGGACGAGGAGGATCCGCTCGATGTACTCGGGCGGCTCGGTCTCGACGACGACCCGCTGCGTGCCGTCGGGCGAGCCGGCGTCCGAGTTGACGACGACGGGCCGGAGGTCGGGGAAGTACTGGACGAGCCCGGCCTGGGCGGCCCGCACGACGTAGCCGATCGTCGTGGCGTTCTTGAAGCTCGGGATGCCGACCATGATGTCCGCGTGGTCCAGTCGGTCGATCTCTTCGCGGATGGCCGGCGTGAGCACGGTCTGGGGCACCGCGAGACCGTACCACCGAAGCCCGGGCCGGGCGTTGTGCGGGCGTGACCGCCTCGGCGCTTCCTCAGCGCTTCGGGATCTTGGCCGTGGCCCACTCCTGGCTGTCGCCGCCCGGCGCGTAGCGGCTGTTGGCGGCCTTGATCGCGACCTCGCGGAACCCGAATGAGCGCCATTGGCGGTACCAGGTCTCGAGCGGCGGCCGAACGTGGACCGTGCGGCGGACGAGCTCGCGATCGAGCACGACCGAGTCGAGCAGCCGCTTCCGCTCGAGGAGCGGGACGTGGAGCAACGAGTCGCCGTCGAGCCACAGGAGGTCGATCGCCACGAAGGCGGCCGGCTCGCCGGGCGTGAGCTCGATGTGCTGCCGCTCCGAGCGGTCACCGAGCTCGATGTGGTCTTCCTTGTCCTCCGACCGCATGCCGCCGCCGAACATGACCTGGCGGGCCATCTGGGTCGCGCTGGGGCCGGTCTCGACGCCGAGCAGCGCGATGAGGTCGATGAGCTCGCCGAGCGGCGCGGGCATGAGGTAGCCGTCGAGCACGAGCTCGGCCGCGGCCATCGCGTCGGGGATCGCGGCCTCGAGCTCGTCGAAGCCCATGATCGGCAGGCCGTCGTGGTCGCGGATGCGGACCGCGTCGTCGTTGACCTCGACGAGCACCCGAGCGCCGCGCCACAGCGGCTCGCAGACGGGGTCCTTGATCCGGTCCGGATGCCGCCCGGCGAAGGCCATCGGCGTCCACGACTCGGTCGACGGGATGAGCGCGGTGGGCATGCCGGTTGGGCTCACGGGCGCATCGTACAGGTGCCTACCATCGGTAGCGATGGCGGGAGTCGCCGAAGCCAGCCAGCCCCGCGGGATCGGCCTCATCGGGCGCCTCGCTGCGCTGACGCCCTCGGGTCGGGCCGGAGTCCCGGTCGCCTGGGCTCTCTACGACTTCGCGAACACCGTCTACAGCTACGCGGTCGTTTCGTACGCGATGGGGCTGTGGGTCGCGAGCGACCTCCGCCTCGGCGCGGCCGACGGCCAGTTCTGGTTCGGGATCGCGAACGCGGTCTCGGTCGGGCTGAACGCGCTCGTCTCGCCGGTGCTCGGCGCCGTGTCCGACCGCGGCGGCCGGCGGCTGCCGTACCTCCTGTTCTTCACGGCCCAGACCATCATCGCGACGGCGCTCATCGGGCTCATCGCCGGCGGGAGCGGCAGCGGCCCGGCCTTCCTCGGGCTGGTCCTGTTCACGATCGCGAACTTCAGCTACCAGGCCGCGCTCATCTACTACGACGCGACGCTGCCGGTGGTCTCGAAGCCGACCTCGCGCGGCCGGGTCTCCGGCCTCGGCGTGGCCGTCGGCTACCTCGGCACGATCGTCATCGCGATCCTCATCCTCCTGCTCGACACCGGCTCCGGCGCGCTGACCTTCGTCATGGCGGCGATCCTGTTCGCGCTGTTCGCCGCGCCGATCTTCCTGGTCGTCCGCGAGCCGGCCGGAACCGGCTATCGCTTCCGGGTGAGTGACGCGATTGCGTCATGGGGCCAGCTGCGGGTGACGGTCGAGCACGCCCGCCAGGTGCCGGGCCTGCTGCGATTCCTCGTCGGCCGGTTCTTCTACACCGACCCGGTCAACACGGTCATCGTCGTGATGTCGACGTTCGCGGTGAAGGCGATCGGGTTGACCGAGCGAACGGCGAACCTCGTCCTCCTCGGGCTCACGGTGGCGGCCGTCATCGCGAGCTTCGGCTGGGGCTTCCTCGTCGAGCGAATCGGGCCGAAGCGGACACTGATGATCGTGCTCGCGAGCTGGTGCCTCGGGCTCGTCGTCGCCGGCGCCGTTCTGTCCTTCCCGACGTTCCTCGTCGCGGGGATCCTGCTCGGCTCCGGGCTCGGCGGCGTCTGGACCTCCGACCGGGTCTTCATGCTCCGGCTCTCGCCGCCCGACCGGATCGGCGAGTTCTTCGGCCTGTACGGGCTCGCCGGCAAGTTCAGCGCGGTGACCGGCCCGGTGCTGTACGGCTCGATCGTGTCCTACGGCC
>JBKPRF010000020.1:0-6717 GCA_046734475.1 Chloroflexota bacterium | reverse complement strand
ACTTGAAGCTGCCCCCGGAGGCCGACGTCGACGACGCCGACGACCACGAGCCGCCGTAGACCAGCGACGTGCTCGACTGCTCGGCGCGGATGCCCTTGAAGGTCGTCCCGTAGACCGGCGAGCAGACGTTGCCGAGGGTGTCCGTCGCGCTCGCGCGGTAACGGTAGCTCGCCGCGTCGGTCAGTGAGACGGTGGTCGAAGTGGCCAACGTCGACGACAGGATGTTGGCGAACGCGCCGCCGTTCGACTGACGGTCGACGTTCATGCCGGCGACCCCGCTCGGATCCGTCGCCGACCAGCTCGTCTTCACCGGGAAGGTCGTCATGCCGGCGGTGCCGGTGTAGAGCTTCGACTGCGGGGCGGTGACGGTCGGACCGGCGGTGTCGGGCGGGGGCGTCTCGATGAACACGAGGGTGTAGAGCTTCGCGCCGGCGTAGAGGCGTCCGTCGCCGCTCTGGCCGCACGCGGTGCCGTACGTCCAGTCGCTCTTGTAGGCGCCGATCCCGACGCTCGTGGCGAGCGAGCTGAGGATGTTCGCCTTGTGGACCGACGAGCCCATGAACCAGTTGAACTGCCAGTTCGTCGCGTCCGTGTCCCCGTAGGTGTTCCAGCCGATGTTCTCGGCGGCCCACGAGTAGGCGATGGACTGGGCCTGGAGGATCGAGAAGACCTGCCCGCAGCCGGTGGGGATGTTGTGGCCGAAGTAGCGTTGGCGGACGAAATCCGAGCTGCGGGATTCGGCCACGTCCCGGAGCCGGCTGTCCATGACGAGCGGCTTCAGGTTGGCCGACGCCCGGGCCTGGTTGATGAGCGTCAGCATGAGGTCCTCGTCGGCGCTCGAGTAGGCACCCGCGCTCCAGGCGGCGGCGACAGGCCGGGGCGTGGCGAGGCTGCCGAGGCTGGCGACGAAGAGCGCGGCGACGAGCAACGCGCGGGGCACGCGCGCGTGGGCATGCATTGCTGCCAGCCTGTCCGCCACAGGTACTGGCCGCCACGGCGCGGTCGTCCTGCCGCGCCTGCCGAAGGTACGGCCACCGACCGCACCCGACCGCACCCGACTACCCGGCACCCACCTCGCGGGTCATTCCTGGCGGTGTCGCATCGCACCGCCCAATCGGGTCAGTCGAGCTCGATGCGCTCCCGACCGGGGTCGCCGCCGGTTCGTGCCTCCATCGCGTCGATCCGCCGGATCCAGAAGTCGACGATCGCGCGGATGCCGAGGAGCTGCTCCCGCCCGGCATTCCGGAAGTGCCGACTCGCCTCCGGCGGCATGACCCGGTCCATGAGCGCCCGTCCCCGTTGGCGCATGGTCGGCGAGCCTTCGAGGCGAGCGAGCCGGTCCTCGAGCTCGGCCATCCGGTCGTCGCCGGCATCCATGGTCGGGAGGCCGGCCGAGCCTCGCTTGCGCGTCTCCGTCATCGCTTCCCACCTCCGCGGGCTGTTGCCCGACCCTTGGCGTCGAACTCGACCCGCAGTATCCCGTCCGTCATCTTCGCGCCGAGGGTCGGTGCCTCGACGAGGGCCCGCGGCAGCATCAGCGTCCGTCGCCAGCCGCCCACCTGGAGGAGGATCTCGTCGCCGTTCCGGGTGAGCTGGACGTCATCCCTGCTGGCGAAGGGTAGCGCGACCTCGAGGATGAACCGGCCGTCGACCGACGTGACCTGGTACGGCCGTCCGCGGTAGAAGAACTCCGTCGGGTCCTCCTTCGGGAAGAGCGACTCGCCGATCGTCACGAGGTTGGCCGGCCCGATCATCTCGCGGTCGAACAGCGGCACGCTCCGAACGGGGACCGGGGCGAACTGGGCCTCGACGACCGGCTTGTGCCGCTGCTGCGCGGCCCGGAGCCCACCGAACGAGCCGTCCCCGGCGAGGTCCGCCGGCAGGACCCGGTTGCAGATGACGAGATCGCTCGGGTAGCCGAAGAGGTGGAAGTAGGTGAACGATCGCTGGGCCTCGACGATCGAGAGCTTCTCCAGGGCGAGGACGATCCGGACCGATGACGTGGCGGGGTCCGCGAGGAGGCGGTGGACCTTGTCGAGGCGGACGAGGAGCCGCTCGGCGGCCGCGAACACCTCGTCGCGCGGCATCGGGACCCCGATCATCCGCTCGAGCATCGGCCGGCCGATCCGGCTGACGCGCCGCCCGATCGGCGCGATCCGCTCGATCCACCAGCGGCTGGCCTCCGGCAGGCTCAGGAGACGAAGCGTCTCGCCGGTGGGCGCCGCGTCCACGACGATCACGTCGTAGTCGCCCGACTCGACGTGGTCGGCGATCCAGAGCAGGTTGCCGAGCTCGTCCATGCCCGGCAGGACCGTCATCTCCTCGGCGAGCACCTCGTCCAGCCCGCGCCAGCTGAACAGGTCGGCCATGTAGGTCTGGATCGTTCGCCAATAGCGGCCGATGTTGAAGTACACATCCGGCTCCTGGCCCCAGAGGTTCTCGGCGATCTTCGTGGGCTCGGGGCCGAGGGGCATGTCGAAGGCGTCGGCCAGGCTGTGCGCGATGTCGGTCGAAAGGACGATCGTCCGGTGGCCGGCCCGCGCACTCAGGAGCGCGGTCGCTGCGGCGATGCTCGTCTTGCCGACGCCGCCCTTGCCGGTGTAGAGCAGGATCCTCGTCATGCCGGCGATCGTATCGCCGGACGCCGTCTGGGCCATGATCCGGGGGATGTTGAACGAGGCGAGCGTGAGCCTGATCGATGCCGGCGACGGGCGGCGGCTCGAGCGACTCGGCGCTCGCGTCGTGGATCGGCCGCATCCGGGTGCCGTCGAGCGCCGGGCCGACCCGGGGCTGTGGGGCACGGCGGACCTCCGGTTCGATCGCGATCGCGGCTGGAGCGGGCGGGCCGATGCCGACGCGCCGTGGCTCGTCGCGACCGCCGGGCTGACGCTCGAGCTCCGGGCCACCAGCTCGGGTGGGGTCGGCCTGTTCGCCGAGCAGCTCCGGAACGAGCCATGGCTCGGGAGCGAGATCCGGAAGCGGTCCGGGACGGATGCTTCGCCGCCCACGGTGCTGAACCTCTTCGCCCACACCGGTCTCCTCACCCTCGCGGCGGCGCTCGCGGGCGCGGCGGTCACGCACGTCGATGCGGCGCGGGGCCCGGTGGCGTGGGCCCGCCGGAATGCCGAGCTCTCGGGGCTCGCGGACCGGCCTGTCCGCTGGATCACCGACGACGCCCTGGCCTTCGCCCGCCGCGAGTCGCGGCGGGGCCGCCGCTACGACGGCATCCTGCTCGACCCGCCGTCGTACGGCCATGGCGGCGCCGGCGACTGGCGTCTCGAGCGCGACCTGCCCGCGCTCCTCGAGGCCTGCGCCGGCCTGGCAGCTCCCGAGGCGTTCCTCCTCGTGACCGCGCACTCGGCCGCCGTCGAGGACGACTGGCTCGTGGGCGAGATCCGGATGGCCTTCCCGAGGCTCGCCCGGCGGCTCGAGGCGGCCCCGGTCGAGCTCGACGCCGAGTCCGGCGCGTCGCTCCGTCTCGGCACCGCGATCCGCGCCGCCGGCTGAGCGAAGATTCCGGTGTGATCGACAGCCCATCGAACCCGCGGGTCAAGGCTGCCGTGGCGCTGCGCGGTCGGCGCGAGCGGGAACAGACGCGTCGAACGCTCGTGGACGGCGCTCGCGAGGCGCGCCGCGCGCTCGAGACGGGCGCACGCGTCGTGACCGCGTTCGTCGACCTCGACCGCCTCGCCGGTGACGACGGCACGGCCGCGCTCCAGCTGGTCCGCGACCGCGACGTCGAGCTCGTCGAGCTGTCGGCCCGGGCATTCGATCGGCTGGCGTACGGCGACCGCGCCGACGGCATCGTCCTTGTCGCCGAGACGCCGGGAACGAGCCTCGACGGCCTCCCCTTCCCCACGGATCACCCGCCGTTGTTCGTCGTCGTCGAGGGTCTCGAGAAGCCCGGCAACCTCGGCGCGATCCTCCGTTCGGCGGACGGCGCCGGCGCCGACGGCCTGATCGCGATCGGCGGCACCGACCTCTTCAACCCGAACGTCATCCGGGCCAGCGTAGGCACGGTCTTCAGCGTGCCACTCGCGGCGGCCACGGCCGGGCAGGCACGGATGTGGCTTGCGGGACATGGCGTCCGAGCCCTCGCGGCCCGCGTCGACGCCGACCGGCTGCACACCGATGCGGACCTCGCCGGGCCGCTCGCCATCGTCCTCGGCAGCGAGGCGGAGGGCCTGTCCGACGCCTGGCGATCGCCCGATGACGGCGGTGAGGTCGAGGCCGTTCGGCTGCCGATGCTGGGTCTGGCCGACAGCCTGAACGTGTCGGTCGCCGCGGCGATCCTGCTCTACGAGGCTCGCCGCCAGCGGGATGCCGCCCAGAGCGGCCACACTTCGCCCTGATGTTCGACTTCATCGTGATCGGCGCCGGCCCGGCCGGCGAGGCCGCCGGGTTCGAGGCGCGGCGGCGCGGTGCGAGCGTGGCGGTCGTGGACCGCCAGTGGTTCGGCGGCAGCTGCCCCCACATCGGCTGCATCCCGTCGAAGTCGCTGCTCGATTCCGCCAACCGCCACCACGACAACCCCGAGGCCTGGACGTGGCATCAGGCATCCGAACGTCGCGATTGGATGGTCAATCGCCCTCTGGACGCCGCCGAGCCCGATGACAGCTCCCACGTGAAGGCCCTCGAGGACGCCGGCGCGACCTGCTACCGCGGCGAGGCCCGAATCGTGGACCGCGGCCGGGTCGAGGTCCGGCACGACGACCAGGTCCACCAGCTCGAGGCCCGCAACCTCGTCGTCGCCGTCGGCTCGCACTCCAAGGTGCCGCCGGTCCCCGGGCTCGACCAGATCCCGGTCTGGACGAACCGGCAGGCGACCCTCGCCCGTGAGCTGCCACGGAGCCTGCTGGTGCTCGGTGGCGGGCCGACGGGCTGCGAGCTGGCCCAGGGCTACGCGCGCTTCGGCGTCCCGACGACGATCGTCCAGTCGGGCGACCGGCTCGCTCCGACCGACCATCCCCGCAACTCGCAGGTGATCGCCGACGCGCTCCGGGAGGACGGCGTCGACGTCCGGCTCGGCGTCCGGGCCGTCGCGGCCCGGGCCGGCGGCGGCCACGACGGCGCCCATGCGATCGACCTGTCGGACGGCGGCGTCGCCGAGGGTCACGTGATCCTCCTCGCGGTCGGCCGGGAGTTCCCGCTCGAGGACCTCGGGCTCGAGGCGTACGGCATCGACACGTCGGGCCGGACCGCCTTCTCCCGCGACGGTCGGCTCCGCATCGCCGAGGGGCTGTGGGTCATCGGCGACCCGGCCGGGCCCGAGCTGCACACGCACCAGGCCCACTACCAGGGCGAGATGGCGATCCGGATGGCGCTGGGCGACCGGGTCGCGCCGGACTATCGAGCATTGCCGCGAGCGACCTACACCGACCCAGAAGCCGCGTTCGTCGGGCTGACCGTCGAGCAGGCCAGGGACGCCGGGCTCGACGCGGTCGAGTTCGTTGCCGACTTCGCGACGTCGGTCCGGGGCTACGGCGTCCAGGCGACACGGGGCCACGTCACGATCGTGGTCGATCGCCGGTCACGAACCCTCGTCGGCGCCGCGATCGCCTGCCCCGACGCCTCCGCGGCGATCCACGAGTGCGTCCTCGCGATTCGCGCCCGCGTCCCGCTCGAGGTGCTGGCCGACACGATCCACGCGTTCCCGTCGACCGGCCGCATCCTCAACGGGCTCTTCGCCGAGGCCCAGCGAGCACTGCCGCGAAAGGCGCCGAAGCTCCCCTAGCGCCGCGCTCGCGAATCAGTGTTCGACGACGACGTCGCCGGCGAGCATGACGAGCCGCGGCCGGACCGTGGCGAACGCCGCCGCTTCCGCCTCGGGCTCGCGCGGCGCGGCGGGGAGCACGATCAGGTCGGCATGCGCGCCGGGAACGAGCCGGCCGCCGAGGGAATCGCGCACCGTCCTCGCCGGGGCGACGGTGTTGGCTCGCAGGGCCTGATCGAGGGTCAACGCCTCGTGCGGCCCGAACGGCGGCACGTCCGTGCCCCACGACGGATCGTGGCGGAGGACGGCAATCGCGATCCCGGGCCAGGGATCGATCGGCTCGACTGGCGCATCGGTCCCGAACGGCACGACGGCCCCGGCGTCGAGGAGCGTCTTGAACGTATAGCCCCAGGCCTCGGCGCGTTCGCCCCAGTCGCGGCGCGCGCTGGCCGCGTCCTCGCGGATGTGGACCGGCTGGACGGAGGCGGCGATGCCAAGTGCCGCGAACCGCGTCCGATCGTCGGGATGACACAGCTGGACGTGCTCGAGGCGGGGCATGAACGGCACCCGCCCGGTGGTCGGCGCAAGGGCGTCCAGGGCCGCCCGGACGGCAGCGTCGCCGATCGCATGGATCTGGGTCGTGATGCGGCCGTCGGCCGCTCGGGCCGCCCGGCGCGCCAGCTCGTCGGGCGCGGTTCGGAACACGCCGAGATCGTCGGAGCCCTCGCGTGGCGAGAGCAGCGCCGCCGTCTGCGAGCCGAGGGTGCCGTCCGCGAAGAGCTTCAGCCAGCCCATCCGGGCCCGGCCGTCGGGGTCCTCGCCGAGGAGGGCGCCGCTGCCCCAGCCGCGCTCGATCGCCGGCTCGATGCCCTCGGTCCGGATCGAGGCATGGATCCGGATCGGCAGCGTTCCGCGGTCGGCCATGGCGCCGTACTGGACCAGTGGCCTCAACGGATCCTCCGACGCGAGCGACCCGGGATCGTGGGCGCCGACGACCCCCAGCT
>JBKPRF010000019.1:0-3976 GCA_046734475.1 Chloroflexota bacterium | reverse complement strand
CCCCTGGTGTCGTTGCGCGCGACCACGCGTCGCCCTCCGGCAGGTGGCGCCGGCCGCCGCGTCACGCCTGACGCGCCGACCGGCCTAGATGCCGCCGCCGAGGTTCTGGGCGATGAGGATGATCGCCGGACCCAGGATGACGATGAACAGCGACGGGAAGATGCAGCCCACCAGCGGGAACAGCATCTTGATCGGCGCCTTGGCCGCCTGCTCCTCGGCTCGCTGGCGGCGCTCGATCCGGAGCTGCTCCGACTGGACCTGGAGCACCTTTGAGATCGACACGCCGAGCTGCTCGGCCTGGATGATCGCCCCGATGAAGTTCGTGAGCGGCTGGACCTCGGTCCGCGGGATGATGTCGCGCAGCGCGTCGCGCCGCGTCTTGCCGACCCGCAATTCCGCGAGGGCTCGCCGGAACTCGTCGACGAGCGGCCCCTTCATCTTCTCGACGACCTTGCCCAGCGCGGCATCGAAGCCGAGGCCGGCACGGACGGAGATCGTCAGGAGGTCGAGCGCGTCGGGGATCCCGATGAGGATCTGCTTCTGGCGGCCGCGAACCCGGCGGCCGAGCCAGAACTCGGGCCCGATATAGCCGATCCCGAGGCCGACCAGGGCGAGCAGGATGCCCATCACGAGGTTGTTGCCGAGAATCCCGATCACGAGCAGGAACAGCGCCGCCGTGACGCCGGCGCCGATGGCCTTGATCCCGAGCCAGTCGCTTACCCGCATGTCGCCGGGGTTGCCGGCCATCGCGAGGCGCTTCTCGGTCCGCTCGCTGAACGAGCTCGAGGTCATCCGCGCGACCGTGCCCGACAGGCGGGCGGCGATCGGCCGGACGGTGCGATCGAAGAACGGCTGCTGGAGCTCGAGCTCCTGGAGGTCCTTCGCGGTCATCGCCCCGAGCTGGTTGAGGCGGGCCCGGAGCGGGTCCTCCCCGCCCGAGCCGGCGACACCGAGGACGATCAGGACGACGGCGAGCGCGGCGACGACGCCGACGATGATGGCAAGTGCTGGCATCGGCCTAGACCTCGATGTCCACGATCTTGCGGATGACCTGGAAGCCGACGAACATCGCGATGCCGCCGACCGCCAGGAGGATCACCCCGAGAGGGATGCCGACGATATCCGGCGGCTTGTCGAACATCGGCGCGAAGAACGTCGGGGCGATGAGGAAGAGGATCCCGGCGAGGCCGATCGGGAGGCCGGCGACCACGTAGCCCGACAGTCGCTGCTGGGCGGTGAGGGTCCGGATCTCGCCCTTGATCCGGACGCGCTCGCGGATCGTGAACGCGATCGAGTCGAGGATCTCGGCCAGGTTGCCGCCGACCTGGTGCTGGATCGAGATCGCGGTCGCCATCAGCTCGAAGTCGTCGGACTTCACCCGGCGAACCATGTTCTCGAGCGCGACGTCGAACGGCAGGCCGAGGTTGACCTCACGGATGACGCGGTTGAACTCGGTCGTGATCGGCGGCCGCGACTCGCGGACGACGAGCTCGATCGCCTGCAGGAACGACGAGCCGGCCCGCAGCGCGTTGGCGATGAGGGTGATCGTGTCCGGCAGCATCTTGTTGAACGCCGACAGCCGCGACGACTTGCGGCGGCTGAGCCAGAACCGCGGCAGGAGGAACCCGAGCAGCAGGCCCAGGATCAGCATGATCGGGCTCTGGAGCGACGGGAACACGAAGCCGAAGGCGTAGAAGAGGATCGGCGTGCCGACGATCGCGGCAGCCCAGATCGCGAGGTACTCGCCGGGCTTCAGCTTGAGATCGGCGGCGCCGAGCTCGCGCAGGAGGTTCGCGCCGAAGTCGCGCTTCTCGACGGCCTTGTTGACCGCCGCGAACGCGGCCGACTGGGCGACGAGCTCGGCGAGGCCCTCGGCGCCCTTCTGGCCCGGGATGGCCGCGCGGCCCGTGGCGGCGTAGCGCTCGAGCCGCTCGAGGGTGACCCCGCTGCCACCGGAGCCGGCCACCCCGAACGCGATCAGGATGATCGAGAAGGCGGCGGCGGTCGCGACGATGATCGGCAGCATGGCTGGGTTCCCCCGGACCTCCTAGAACGCGAAGCCGAAGATGCCGTTCGGCAGGTGGATGCCCTGCTGCTCGAACTGCTCCACGAACTTCGGTCGAATGCCGGTCGCCTTCAGCCGGCCCTGGATCTTGCCGTCGATGACGCCGGTCTGGTCGAACTGGAAGACGTCCTGCATGACGATGACGTCGCCTTCCATCCCCTGGACCTCGGTGATCGCCGTGATCTTGCGGGTGCCGTCCTTGAGGCGGCCCTGGTGGACGATGAGGTCGACCGCCGAGGCGATCTGCTCGCGGATGGCCCGGACCGGCAGGTCGACGCCGGCCATGAGGACCATCGTCTCGAGACGGGCGAGCATGTCGCGCGGGCTGTTGGCGTGGCCGGTCGACAGCGAGCCGTCGTGGCCGGTGTTCATGGCCTGGAGCATGTCGAGCGCCTCGCCCGAGCGGCACTCCCCGACGACGATGCGGTCGGGGCGCATCCGGAGGGCGTTGCGAACGAGCTCCCGGATCGGGATCGCGCCCCGGCCCTCGATGTTCGGCGGCCGGGCCTCGAGCGTCACCACGTGCTCCTGGCGCAGCTGGAGCTCGGCGGCGTCCTCGATCGTCACGATCCGCTCGTCGTTCGGGATGAAGGACGAGAGGACGTTGAGGGTCGTCGTCTTGCCCGAGCCGGTACCGCCGGACACGAAGATGTTCAGGCGCGCTTCGACGCACGCCCGGAGGAACTCGAACATGTCGGGCGTCGCCGTCCCGAACCGGACGAGGTCGTCGACCGTGAACGGGCTCGCGGCGAACTTCCGGATCGTGATGACCGGCCCGACGAGCGACAGCGGCGGGATGATGGCGTTGACGCGGGAGCCGTCGGTCAGGCGGGCGTCGACCATCGGGCTCGACTCGTCGACGCGGCGGCCGATCGGGGCGATGATCCGGTCGATGATCCGCATGACGTGGTCGTCGTTCTGGAAGACGACGTTCGTCAGCTCGAGCTTGCCGGCCCGCTCGATGTAGATCTGGCGGGGCCCGTTGACCATGATCTCCGAGATGGAGTCGTCACGGAGGAGCGGCTCCAGCGGCCCGAGGCCGATGATCTCGTCGGTGATCTGCTCGAGCATCCGGACCCGCTCGGCGCGGGTCAGGGCCAGGCCTTCCTCGTCGATGACCCGGCTGAAGATCTCCTCGATCTGGCGCCGGACCTCGACCTGGTTGCTGAGGTCGAGCTTCGGGTCGAGGTCCTGGATGACCCGGTTCTGGATCCGGAACTTGACGTCCCGGAACGACTCCCGCGCGGGAGCCTGGGTCATCAGGCGCGGGGCCTGGGGGGTCTGGGTGACGCCCTGCGTCGGCGGGACGACGTCGCGGCCGCCACCGGGTCCGGCCGGGACCGGCAGGCGCTCCTGGGCGTCGCCACCCGGCTGGGCCCCGCCGGGACGGGCACTTTCGATGCGCTTCAGCAGGGACATCTAGTCGGCTCCCCTCAAGACCGGAACGAGAACAGAGACTTCTTCGCCGCCGGCCGCTTGGCTGCGGGCTTTTCGCCAACTCGAGCGGGCACTGGCGATGGTGCCGGACCCGACAGGGCCTGGGCCAGTCGCTGGATGTCCTGGGACACCTGGGCCTCTCGGTTGCTCAGGAAGAACGGCACTCCCCGGTTCAGGGCATATACCACGCTCCGACCGTCGCTGACGATCGTGTGATCGACCTTGCGGCCGATCGAATGCTCGACGTCCGCGACCCGGATGCCGAGGGTCGAGTCGGCTCGGTTGAGGACGAGCCGGATCTTGTCGTCGGTGTAGCCCAGCTGCTCAGCGACCTCCAGGAACAGGCGCATGTTCTTGACGCTCGTGATTTCGAGACTCAGGAGCGTAAGGATCACATCGCTCTCGTCGAGCACCGCCAGGGTCGGCTCGTTGAACGACGAGGGGCAGTCGACGACGACGAGCTCGTGGTCCAGG
>JBKPRF010000018.1:0-4284 GCA_046734475.1 Chloroflexota bacterium | reverse complement strand
TCGCTCGTCTCGGTCATCGTCACCAGCGGGGCATCCGCCGCCGTGTATCTCGAGCGGCGCGTCGCGAACCTCCGGCTCGGGATGGTGCTGGAGCTGTTCACCGCCGCCGGTGCCGTGATCGGCGGGACGATCGCCTTCCTGCTCGACGAGCGGATGCTGGCGGCGCTCTTCACGGCCCTGCTCGTGTACGTGGCCGTGACGATGCTGCGCCGGCCCGAGAGCCCGCCGCCCGAGGTGGTCGCGGAGACGGCGGCGCCGGCGGATGCCCCGGAGCCATCCCGCGGTCTCGCCGCCCTCGAAACGTCGCTGTCGGGTCCGGACTACCGCGTCTCGCGGCTCGGCCCGGGCACGATCGGGGCCGTCGTCGCCGGGGTGCTCTCCGCGATCCTGGGGATCGGGGGCGGGCTCGTGAAGGTGCCCGTCATGCATCTGCTCATGGGCGTCCCGCTGCGGGTCGCGACGGCGACGAGCAATCTCATGATCGGTATCACCGCGTCGACGAGCGCGATCGTCTACCTCCTGCGCGGCGGCATTGATCCGTTCGTGGCCGGCCCCACGGCGCTCGGCGTGTTCCTCGGCGCGACGATCGGGTCACGCACGGCCCACCGGGTCGACATTCGGGCGCTCCGCCTGCTCTTCGTCGTCGTTCTCCTGTACACCGCGTTCCAGATGGCCCTGCGGGCTGCGAGCGCCGGCTGATGGCCCGGGCCCTCGAATCGCAGATCGCGCGGCTGCTGACGATCGGGACGTATGCCTCGATCTCGTGCGTCGCAATCGGCGTGGTCGCCCTGCTGGCCGCGGGGACGTCGCCGTTCGACGCGGCGCCCGGCCTCGACCTCGGGCGCCTCCCTGGCGATCTCGTCGGGCTCCGGCCCGAGGGCTTCCTGTGGCTCGGGATCCTCGGCCTCGTGGCGACCCCGGCGGCGCGGGTCGTCGCGGCCCTCGTCGGCTACCTGCGAACCGGCGAACGGCTGATGATCGGGGTCTCGGTGCTCATCCTCGTCGTCATCGCGATCGGCGTGGCGACGGGCGTCGCGGCAGGCTGAGCCCGTGGATCTCGTGATCCTCTTCGCATCCTTCGCGATCATCCTGCTCGGGGCCGAGCTCTTCACCAACGGCATCGAGTGGTTCGGCCATCAGCTCGGCCTCGGCGAGGGCGCGGTCGGCTCGGTCCTGGCCGCGGTCGGCACGGCCTTGCCCGAGACGACGATCCCGATCGTCGCGATCATCTTCTCGAGCGACCCCAACTCGAGCGAGGTCGGCCTCGGGGCGATCCTCGGCGCGCCGTTCATGCTCTCGACCCTCGCCGTCGGCGTCACCGGACTCGTGGTGTACCTGAATCGCGGTGGCCGGCAGGCCCGCGACCGGGTCGACGTCGACCGTTCGGTCGTGCTCATGGACCTGCGGACGTTCGTCCCGGCCTATGGCCTGGCGATCGGGGCGGCGTTCCTGCCGCTCGAGCCGACGTGGCCGAAGGTCGTCGTCGCCGTCCTGCTGCTGGGCTGGTACGGGCTGTATGTCCGGCGCCACTTCCAGGCCGAGTCGGAGATCAGCGCCGAGGGCCTCAACCCGCTCCGCCTGCACCCGTTCGACATGCGGCTCTTCGGGGCGGATCCCGAGCACCCCCGCCTTCGGACGATCAACCTCCAGGTCGTCATCGCCGTCGTGCTCATCGTCGTCGGCGCGGTGGCGTTCGTCGGCTCGGTCTCGGACATCGCCCGGCACCTCGGCATGAACGAGATCCTGCTGGCCCTGATCGTGGCGCCGATCGCCACGGAGCTTCCGGAGGGCTTCAACGCCGTGCTCTGGATCCGGCAGGGCAAGGACACCCTGGCCCTCGGCAACATCACCGGGGCGATGGTGTTCCAGGCCTGCATCGCGACGCTCGCGGCGCTCGTCTTCGCGCCGGAGGCGTGGTCCTTCCAGCCTGGCACGCAGCTGGCGTTCGCCTCGGCGGCCATCGCGTTCCTGTCGATCGGCGCCGTCTCGCTGCCGCTCCTTCGGCGGCGGCCCCTGACCGACCGCAATCTCGCCATCGGCCTGCTGTTCTACGTGGCCTACCTCGCGATCGTGGCGGTCGCCGAGATCCGCGGCTGACCCGGGACCCGGGCATATACTCCGGCCACGCACGAGGAGCGCGAATGCTGACCCAGAAGCCGAAGACGGAGCAGGCGCAGGCGTCGAAGTCCGAGCACGCGGCCGAGCAGACCGCAGGGCACACCGCGCCGCCGTCGCCGGACGAGTACATCGCCTATTTCGAGGGCAGCTGGGTCCCCCTGAAGGACGCCAAGGTCAGCATCATGACCCACGCCTTCATGTACGGCACCTCGACGTTCGAGGGCATCCGGGCGTACTGGAACCCCGAGCAGGGCGTCATGTACGGCCTGAAGCTGCGGGAGCACATGGAGCGCATCCGCCGGAACGCGGCGATGCTCCTGATGACCGGCCTGCCCTCCGTCGACGAGCTCGTCAAGATCGTCGTCGAGACGATCCGCCGGAACGACTTCCAGCACGACTGCTACATCCGTCCGGTCTTCTACAAGTCGTCCCAGGTCATCGGGGTCCGGCTCCACAATCTCGACCACGACCTGTGCGTGCTGACCGTCCCGTTCGGCAACTACATCGACATCGAGCACGGCGTCCGGGTCATGACCTCGAGCTGGCGCCGGAATCGCGACGACGCACTGCCGGCGCGTGGCAAGTTCGCGGGCGGCTACGTGAACATGGCCCTCCAGAAGTCCGAGGCCGAGCTGAACGGCTTCGAGGAGGCTCTCGTCCTCACGAGCGACGGCAAGGCCAACGAGGCATCGGCCGCGAACCTCTTCATCGTGCGGGACGGCAAGATCATCACGCCGACCGTCGCCGACGACATCCTCGAGGGCATCACCCGGCTCGCGGTGGTCGAGATCGCGAACGCCCTGGGAATCCCGGTCGAGTCGCGCCAGATCGGGCGGACCGAGGTCTACGTCGCCGACGAGATCTTCCTGTGCGGCACCGGCGTCCAGATGTCGCCGGTCATCGAGGTCGACCATCGTCCGGTCGGGTCGGGCGCGGTCGGGCCGATCAGCCGCCGAATCGCCGAGACGTACTTCGCGGCCGTCCGCGGGCGCGACCCGCGCTTCAGCCACTGGTTGACCCCGATCACCTGATTACGGGACTGGCGGCGGGGTCAGGTCGGGCGTCGATCTCGCGGTGATGATGATCACGTCGACGTGGATCGCCGGGTCGGTGACCGGCACGACCTTCACGCCGAAGACCGTCTCCAGCGCCTGGATCGTCAGGGGTATCTGGTCCTCGGCGCCGTTGTAGACCCGGATCGTCGTCGTGCCCAGGCCCGTGGTGTCGGGCTTCTGGTTCGGCGCCGTGGCCGCGATCCCGAGGTAGTCGAGGTACGAGGCGAGGCTCGACGCCTCGCCCGTCTGGCCGCTGCCGTTGAGGACCCAGACCGTGGCGCCCTCCGAGGCGATCGCGTCGTGCGCCTGCTGGAAGTTCGGATCGACCGTGAACGCCTGCTGGACCGCCGCCCGGATGCGGTCGATCCGCGGGACGATGATGTAGCCCCGGGGGCTGCTGAGGAACTCCGTCTGGTAGAAGGGCGGGGTGAAGATCACCGAGCGGATCGCGCCCGGGTCGATGCTGTTCGCGAGGCTCATGAGCTGCGGCACGAGCTCCCGCGGGATGTCGGTCCGGACATTCTGCTTCAGGTTGTCGAGGAGCTGACTCGCCACCGGCAGGAGGGCCTCGATGTTGGCCTGGCGGCGGAGCGCGACGAGGACCCGCTGCTGACGGGCGCCGCGGTCGAAGTCGGTCGAGCCATGGCGTGACCGGGCGTACTGCAGCGCGTCGGCGCCGTCCATGTGCTGCGGCCCGGCCGGGATGTACAGCCGGTCGCGGTGATCGAAGGCCAGCGGGTAGTTGTCGTCGAGGACCGGGACCTCGACGTTGACCGTGACGCCGCCGAGGGCGTCGACGGCGTTGATGAAGCCCTTGAAGTTGACCTCGACGAAGTACCGGATGTCGAGGCCGTAGAGGTTGCCGAGGAGCGACTTCAGGCCGTTGTAGCCGGGGCCGCCGTCGAGGCCCGGGATCGCCGGGTACCAGTCCGAGCGCTTGTGGACGGTCGACCACCAGGAGTTGATCTTGCCCTGGTAGGTCGAGCCGAAGACCGCCCGGGCCTTTGTGTCCGCAGCGGGAATCGGAACGTCGACCGTGTCGCGCGGCAGGCTGAACATGACGACCTGCTTCGTCGGCGGGTCGATCGAGAGCACGATCATCGTGTCGGTG
>JBKPRF010000017.1:0-6054 GCA_046734475.1 Chloroflexota bacterium | reverse complement strand
GGCGCGTCCTGCGCGCGATGGAACCGTTGAGAGATCTCCGAGCCATGCGATTCGTCCTCCTGCAGGCCGGCCCGATCGGTCACCGGCGCGGGGACGCTAGGCCTGGAGGGGTGCCCCGACTTTCGCGATCGTGCGCAGTTCGTCGCGGATCGCCGCTCCCGTCGCCGAGGGACGCCGGCTCCTGCGGACGGCGGCTCGAACCTGGCGCGGTGCCCAGCCGAAGGTCCGGCGGAAGCGGGTGTCGAAGTGGGCGTGGCTGCCGAAGCCGACCTCGGCGGCGAGTGACGCCACGCCGAGGCCGGGCCCCGGGCTCGTCAGCTGCTCGAGCGCGCGGCGGAGGCGGATCTGCTCGCGGTATTCGCTCAGCGTCTGGCCGGTCGCGGCCCGGACGAGCCGCGCCAGGTGGAACGGCGAGGCGCCGACGAGCCGGCCGATCTGCGCCAGGGAGAGGGACTCGGCGAACCGCTCGGCGAGCAGCCGCCGGGTGTCCAGGACGAGCCGCCCGTGCTCGTTCCGTGTCCGGGCCCGTGCCATCCGGCGCGCGGGCGCGGCCGGCGCGCCGTCGGCGCCGTGGACGATGCCCTCCAGGACGTTGAGCGCGGTTTCCTCGGCCTCGAGGACGTCCACGGTTCCGGCCACGATCCCGCTGACGAGCAGCTGCAGCCGCAGCAGCGGCTCGGGCGCGAGCGCCAGCTCCGGCCGCCCGAACTGCGGCGGCCGGCCGTCGGATGCGCCGAGCAGGGATCGAACGAGCGGCTCGGACACGACGAGGAACGTGGCCAGGTCGCCGTCCGGCGAGACGAGCCCGCGGTGGTAGGTCTGGCCCGGGTCGTACAGGACGACGTGGTTGGCATCGGCGAGGATCGGCTCATGGCCGTCCTGCTCGATGAGGACTGAGCGGGCCGGGAACACGACGTGATGCCGCGGCCCGATCCAGTTCTCGCGGCGCCACCGCACGTCATCGGGTGGGCACCGGAACCGCCCGATGGCGAGGGAGTCTGTCGCGAGGAGGATCCGCTCGGTCGCCATGGTCCCGCGAGGCTAGCAGCCCATTCGAGTCGGCCCGACGGCTACGATCGGGTGACCGTGACCTCGGGCGTGCGCCGCGCGTTGCTTCGGCTCGTCTCGATCGGCGACGTCGCCGGCGACCCTGACGACCTGCACCTCCGCAAGCACGTCGGCGTGGCTGCCGGCTACATCACGATCGTCGCGCCACTCAGCCTGCCGCTCGAGGCCCCCGGGGTCGTCGGCCTCTCGCTCGGGCTCGCCCTGTCGGCCTACAGCCTCGTCAACCTCCTGATCCTCGCCCGGACGAAGCGGTTCGAGCGATACGTCATCGCCCTCATCGCGTCCGGCCCAGTGTTCGTCTTCTGCACGAACGCGATCGCCGGCGGGGTCCTGACGAGCGGCGCGGCGTCGGTCTGGACGTTCCTGACGCCGGCCTATGGGATCCTCGCGCTGGGCCCCCGGCGGGCGATCCCGTGGCTCGTCGTGTTCCTCCTCGCGCTCGGCGTCAACGTCGTCTTCGACCCGGTCATCCGCACGTGGTTCGCGCCGCCGCCATATGAGATCCAGCTGGCGTACTACGTCCAGAACGTCGGGATCCCGCTGACGATCACGTTCCTCCTCCTCGCCTACGTCGACACCCGGCGGCGCGCCGCGGAAGCGCGATCCGACGAGCTGCTGACGAACGCGATCCCGCGCTCGATCGCGACCCGACTTCGCCACGGCGAATCGCGCATCGCCGAGGCGTATCCGGCGACGACCGTGGTCTTCTGCGACATCGAGAGCTTCACACCCTGGGCGGCGCGAACCGATGCGGCCCGCGTCGTCGACCTCCTCGACGACCTGTTCAGCCGGCTCGACGGCCTCGCGTCCGACCACGGCGTCGAGAAGATCAAGACCGTCGGCGATGCCTACATGGCCGCCGCCGGCGCTCCCCTGCCCCAGGCCGACCACGCCGATCGCGCACTCGCCTTCGCCGTCGCCGCGATCGGTGCTGCGCGTGCCTGGCGTGCGGCGAACGGCATCGAGGTGGAGCTCCGCGTCGGCCTTGCCAGCGGACCCGCTGTGGGCGGCGTCATCGGGCGGCAGCGGATGCTCTTCGATCTCTGGGGCGCGACCGTGAACACGGCCCAGCGGATGGAGGCCTCCGGTGTCCCGGGGCGGATCCACCTCGCTGCGTCCACTCGCGACCTGCTGGCTGCGTCCGTGGCCGAGTCGGCCGAGACGCGGACCGTCGAGGTCAAGGGCCTCGGCGAGATGACCACTTACCTGCTGACTCCGCCGGGCTCCGCGACCTCCGACACCGGGGCTGCCTGACCCCACACGCCGGCGCGGATCATCCGGGCGACGACGAAGAACCACAGCAGGGTCAGGATCGCCACGAGGAATGAGGCAAGCGCCCACGGCGGCGGCGCCAGCCAGCCGGCGGCGAGCGCCACTGCGGCACCGGCGACGAGCGCCGCCCCGAGCGGGCGGTAGACCACCTCGAGCCGGATGGAGTCCTCGAGCGAGCGTTCGGTGGCGATGAGCGCGACGAGGCCGAGGGCGACGGAGCCGCCGAGGAGGAGCGCGGTCCCGGACGGGGTCGAGGCGTCATGAGCGTGCTCGATGAGGTTCACGATCCCGGCGCCCGCGGCGACGATCGAGAGCTGGATCGGGAGGTGGCTGAGCATCCAGCTCCAGACCGCGCCGTCCTGGCGCGGGAGGCGGCGGCCGACGAGATCGAAGTAGATCCACCACAGGCCGAAGCCGATGACCATCGCCAGCGAGCCGGTCGCGATTGTCAGCGGGTCCGCTCCGGCCGCCGACAGGCCGGTCACGACCGCGAGGATGACCTCACCGAGGACGATGATCGTGAAGAGCCCGAAGCGCTCGACGAGCGAGTCGGTCGGGACGATCCCCTCCCCGACCGGGCCTCGGATGCGCGAGCCGACGAGCATGAACACGAACCAGCCGACGAGGAAGATCGCCCAGATCGGGAGCCGCCAGTCGCCGGGCAGGATGGCGGTCGCCCCGACCGCGATCGTCGAGAGGGCCATCCCGCCGACGTACACGGCGGTGATCCGGAGGAACTCGGGCCGTTCGACCCGATCGAGCTCGCGGACGATGTACCACTGCCAGCCCATGAACGCGAGGAAGATCGCGTAGACCACGGCGAACGCGACGCCGGTCGCGCCCGCGGCCTCGCTCGTGAAGACCGCGAGCAGTGCGAGCAGCCCCATCTGGAGGAAGACGAGGAGCCGCGTCCGGCCGTCCTCGCGGCCGTGCAGCTCGATGTACAGCGAGCCGTTGAACCAGGCGAACCAGATCATCCCGAAGATGACCGCGAACTGGGCGAAGCCGACGAGGGACGGCTCATGCGCGAGCGCGCGCGATGCCTGCGAGATCACGGCGACGTAGACGAGGTCGTAGAAGAGCTCGAGGTTCGAGACCGTCCGGTCCTTGATCACGTTCCCGTGCGGCCGCGGCGGCGCGAACAGCCAGCGCTTGAACTGGCCCTTCGCGGGATGCGCGGTGGGCGACGCGGTCTCGACGGCCATCGGTCCGCCGAGGATATGCCGCCGACGCCGCGATCCGACAAGCGCGCGAACGGAGAAGCCCCGGCTTTGTGCGGCCGGGGCTTGCTCGTCGCGGGGTTCCGGGTGGATCAGCCAGGCGTGCCGGACTGGAAGTGCACGTCCTCCTCGCTGTTCGTGGCGCCATCGGCGGTGGTGGCCAGAGCTTTGAACTGCAGGTACCCACCGCCGAAATACAACGTCCGTCCGCAGGACACGTAGAACGTGTGAATGTCGCCCGGCCGCAGGTTGTATCCGGGATTCCCGGGGCCGGTGAGCTTCAGGGAGCAGATCGGGCTGGACGACGTGTTGTCGTAGACCTGCAGGTTGGTGACGGTGACGTCGTCGCGTGAATAGGACGAGACGGAGTAGGTCCAGGTCATCGACTTGACCACCGCGTAGCTGGACGTGATCGTCCCGTACGCGACCCGGAGCGAGAGGGCGTAGACGATGGCCGGGTCGCCGGTCGCGCCCGGATAGCTCCAGTTGTAGGACTTGGTCGTGTTGCTGTCGGTCGTTCGTACCACGGCGCTCTGCTGATACGCGAGCACCGTGCTGGCGGAGATGAGAAAGACGCCCATAGCTGCGAGAACCGCGACTCTGACGCGCCGCATTGGAGGCTCCTTCCTTCGCTGGAAGCTGATGGACATCGGAAGACGCTCGATTGGTTCTCGTCGGCGCGCACCCCCTCTCTGACCGACCCAGCCTCCGTCGCGAGCGTATGGCGGAATGCCCGCGCGTCAAGTGGCACTTGATCTACTTGCCGGGTGGGTTCATCATCGGCACGGGAGGTGCGCGATGGTCCGGATCGCGTCGTTCAACGTCGAGAACCTGTTCTCGAGACCGAGGGCCCTCAAGCTCCCGACGAGCGAGCCGAACCCGTACCTGAAGGCGTACGGCGACGTCAACGACCTGATGGCCCACCCCATCTACACCGACGCCGACAAGGCGGCGATGATCGACGCCCTCCTGACCCTCGAGATCTACTACCGCAACAAGAAGCACGCGATCCGGAAGAACCCGACCCGCGACCCGCACTGGGCCTGGCTGCGGATGAACCGCGGCAAGTTCGACCGCCAGCCCGAGGACGAGACCAAGGACGTCGAGATCATCGCGACGGGCCGAGCCGACTGGATCGGCTGGGTCGAGCTCGCGAAGGAGGCGGCCAGCGAGGTCGCCACCCGGATGACGGCCCGGGTCATCAGGGACATCGGTGCCGACATCCAGGCCCTCGTCGAATGCGAGGACCGGCCGACCCTCGTCCGGTTCAACGAGGAGATCCTCGGCGGCCTGTTCGCGGCCGAGCTCGACCACGTGATGCTCCTCGACGGCAACGATGATCGCGGGATCGACGTGGGCCTCATGACGAAGGCGGCCTTCGAGGTTCGGGCGATCCGCTCGAGCGTGGACGTCCCCGACCCCGGCGCGCCGGGCGAGAAGCTGTTCAGCCGCGACTGCGCCGACTACGAGATCAAGGTCGGCGGCAAATCCATCCGGCTGCTCATCAACCACTTCAAGTCGCAGTCGGGCGGCGGCGGCGCCAAGCGCCTGCGGCAGTCGACCAAGGTCCGCGAGATCGTCGACGGGCTCGTCGGCGCCGGCAAGCACGTCATCGTGCTCGGTGACTTCAACGAGGGCCAGCCGGCCGAGGGTCAGCCGCCGACGAACCTCCCGAAGCTCTTCGAGGCCGGCGGTCCGCTGACGTCCGTCTGGGACCTGCCGGCGTTCGACAAGGGCCCGAAGCCGGGCACGTTCGACAACTGCTCGATCTCGAACCGGCTCGACTACATCCTGCTGTCACCGGACCTCGTCCCGAAGGTCGCCGGCGGCGCGGTGTTCCGGAAGGGCCTCTGGGGCAGCACCCGCAAGACGCGTCCGACGGCCTGGGAGACGTATCCCGAGATGACGGTCGGCAACGAGCAGGCCTCCGACCACGCGGCGATCTACGTCGACCTCAATCTCTGAGGGGCAGCTTCCGCGGCGCCCGCAGCGCCGGAAGCACCGGACGGCGCGCCGGGCCTAGGATTCGGCCCGCACAAAGGGGGCCGACATGACCGACATCCAGACGACGACCGAGACCCTCGAGGTACCCGGCGCGAGCCTGGCCTACGACGTCCGCCGCAACGACGCCAGCACGAAGACGATCCTCATGCTCATCGGCACGCCGATGGGCGCGTCAGGATTCGAGACGCTGTCGGGCTACCTCGGCGATCGCACGATCGTGACGTACGACCCGCGCGGCGCGGAGCGCAGCCGGCGCACCGACGGCCGCATCGAGAACACGACCGAGGAGCACGCCGACGACGTCCACCGGATCATCGCTGCCGTGACGTCGGAGCCGGTCGATCTCTTCGCCAGCAGCGGCGGCGCCGTCAACGCGCTGGCGCTCGTCGCCCGCCATCCCGAGCAGGTCCGGGTGCTCGTGGCCCACGAGCCGCCCGATGGCGCGGTCCTGCCCGACCGCGAGCCGGCGCTCGCCGCGATGCGCGACATG
>JBKPRF010000016.1:0-3541 GCA_046734475.1 Chloroflexota bacterium | reverse complement strand
CCCTCCGAGTGGCTGCGGCCGATGCCTGAGACGGGAAACGCCAGGATCGCGCTCGCTCCGGCCCCGCGCGCCCGGTCGACGGCCGCCTCGACGAGCGTCGTCCCGATTCGGGATCGCCGCCTGCGAGCGGGCACGAAAAGGCAGTTGATGACCCAGACGGGGCCTGGGATGTCGTCGCCGGCGCCGCGCGCCACGGACCACCGCGACAGCCGCGGTTGAAACTCCCTGGCAGGCCCGAAGCTCAGCCACCCGACAGCCTCCTCGCCGTCCAGCGCGAGGAGTGCCGGCGGCGGGCCCGCCGCGACCCGATCGAGCAGTCGCGCCATCCGCTCGTCGACCGTCGCTTCGTCGTACTCCGCGGGCCGGAGGCGGAACCACTGGCACCAGCAGGCGCCGGCGCTGCGGCCGGCGCCGAGCAGCCGCTCCACCTGGGGCCAGCGCTGGGCATCGGCGACGACAACCTCGAGCGACACCCGGACAGTCTGACCGGCAGCGCCTGCCGTGGCAGGCCGGCGATGCCGTAGGCTTCGCCCGTGACCACCGAGGTTCACCGGCCGCCGCTCGCCGAGCGCGTCCTGTCCGAGCGCGTCCGGAACGTACCGCCGTCCGGCGTCCGCAAGTTCTTCGACATCCTCGCGACGATGACGGACGTCATCAGCCTCGGGGTGGGGGAGCCCGATTTCGACACACCCCGGTCGATCATCGAGGCCGGCGTCGAGTCGCTGCGGGAGGGCCGGACCCACTACACCTCGAACTACGGCACGGTCGAGCTGCGGCGCGCGCTGGCGACCCATCTCGAGCGCCTCTACGGCCTCCACTACGATCCGGCGTCCGAGCTGCTCATCACGGTCGGCGCGTCCGAGGCGGTCGACCTCGCGCTGCGGGCCACGATCGATCCCGGCGACGAGGTCATCCTCCATGAGCCGTCGTACGTGGCCTACGTCCCGGCCGTCGTGTTCGCGGGTGGCCGGCCGGTCCACGTGGCGACCCGGTTCGAGGATGACTTCGCTCTGGATCCGGCCTCGATCGAGGCCGCGATCACGCCGCGCACGAAGGCGATGTTCCTCGGCTACCCCTGCAACCCGACGGGCGCCGTCCTCACCCCGGCGATCGAGGAGGAGCTGGCCCGCATCGCCGAGCGCCACGACCTCCTCGTGTACAGCGACGAGATCTACGACCGCCTCGCCTACGGCTCGTACGTCCATCGGCCGTTCCCGACGCTCCCGGGCATGCAGGAACGCACGATCCTCATGGGCGGGTTCTCGAAGGCCTACGCCATGACGGGCTGGCGGATCGGCTGGCTCGCGGCCCCGGCGCCGATCCTCGAGGGCATCCTCAAGGTCCACCAGTACGGGATCATGTCGGCCCCGACCGTCGCCCAGGACGCCGCGCTCGTCGCGCTCGTCGACGGCGAGCCAGAGGTCGAGCGGATGCGGGCCGAGTACGACCGCCGGCGTCGGATGGTCGTCGATGGGCTGAACGCGATCGGCCTCGAGACGTTCGAGCCACTGGGGGCCTTCTACGCGTTTCCGCGGATCACCTCCACGGGCCTGGACTCCGAGACGTTCTCGCGACGCCTGCTCGAAGAGGAGCACGTGGCGGTCGTGCCGGGCGGGGCCTTCGGGCCATCGGGCGAGGGCCACGTCCGGGCCTGCTACGCGACGGCCTACGAGAAGCTCCAGGAGGCGCTCGTCCGGATCGGCCGGTTCGTCGAGCGCGTTCGCGCGTCGTGACGGCCGACGCCCCGGCCAAGGCGCCGGCCGCGACCGACCGCTGGGAGGCGGTCATCGGGGTCGAGGTCCACTGCCAGCTCAAGACCGCCTCGAAGATGTTCTGCGGCTGCTCGACGGCCTACGACGGTGCGGCGCCGAACAGCCACGTCTGCCCGGTCTGTCTCGGCCTGCCCGGCGCGCTGCCGGTCATCAATCGGCGGGCCGTCGAGCTGGTGCTCGCGACCGGCGCGGCGCTGCGGGCCACGACACCGGACGCCACCCGCTGGGATCGCAAGAACTACTTCTACCCGGACCTGCCGAAGGGTTACCAGATCAGCCAGTACGACCTGCCGCTCGCGGCCGCGGGAACCCTGACCTTCGACACGAGCGCCGGGCCGAAGACGGTCCGGATCACTCGGGCCCACCTCGAGGAGGACACGGCCAAGCTCGTCCACCAGCCGGGGCCGGACGGCAAGCCGCTGAGCCTCGTCGACTACAACCGCTCGGGCGCGCCGCTCATGGAGGTCGTGACCGAGCCGGACATCCGCACGGCCGAGGAGGCGCGGCGCTACGCCGAGGAGCTCCAGCTCCTGCTCCGGACGATCGGGGCCTCCGACGCCGACATGGAGCGCGGCCAGCTCCGGGTCGAGGCCAACATCTCGCTCCGGCGGCCGGGGACCGAGGCCTTCGGCACCCGGGTCGAGGTCAAGAACATGAACTCGTTCCGATCGGTCGAGCACGCCGTCGCGTTCGAGATCGAGCGCCAGGCGGCGATCCTCGACGCCGGGGACACCCTCCGGATGGAGACGCGCGGCTGGTCGGACGACCGATCCGAGACCTACCACATGCGGAGCAAGGAAACCTCGGACGACTATCGCTACTTCCCGGAGCCGGACCTGCCGCCGCTGCGGGTCGACGCCGGGTGGCTGGCCTCGATCCGCCACGGCCTGCCGGAGCTGCCCGGCGACCGCCGAACGCGATACCGGGAGATGCTCCACCTGTCGGCCTACGACGCGGCGGTCCTGGCCGCCGACGCCGACGCCGCCCGGCTCTTCGAGGCGACCCTCGCCGCCGACGCGAACCTTGACGCCAAACCGGTTGCCAACTGGGTGACCGGCGACTACCTGCGGCTCCGCAACGCGGCCTCGGGGCCGATCGCGGTCAACCACGCCGAGCTGGCCGACCTCATCCGCCGCGTCGCCGCCGGCGAGCTGTCCCGGGCGTCCGGCCGCGAGGTGCTCGAGGGCCACATCGCCAGCGGCCGGTCGGTTGCCGAGCTCGTCGAGGCCGGCGGCCTGCGCCAGATCTCGGACGCCGCCGCGCTCGGGGCGATCGTGGACGAGGTCATCGCCGCGAACCCCGATGCCGTCGCGGACGTGCGGGCCGGCAAGGCCCAGGCGATCGGGTTCCTCGTCGGCCAGGTCATGCGGGCCACGAAGGGCCAGGCCAACGCGGGGGTCGTCCAGGCGGCGCTCCGCGAGCGCCTCGGCTGAGGCCCGGGCGGGTGCTCGGGCTCGGCCTGCTCGTCGTCGGGGCATCGCTCACGGGGCTCGGCATCGCCCGGGCGAGGCGGCCGTGGGGGCAGTACCAGGCGCTCAAGGCCCAGGAGGACAACATCGCCCGCTACGAATCGTGGCGTGGGGGTCTTCGCGACAGCGGCCCGACGGGCGCCTCGGTGGCGATGGACCTCTACCGCCGCCAGGCGCGTGAAGGCGCAGTCATCGCGGGCGTCGGGGTCGTGATGGCGATCGTGGGGTTGCTGCAGCTCTAGCGCTGCCGCAGCTCCAGCCGCGCACCCGACGGCTCAGACGAGCCGGGCGTGCTCGACC
>JBKPRF010000015.1:0-3051 GCA_046734475.1 Chloroflexota bacterium | reverse complement strand
CGAGCGTCGAGTGATCCCGCTGTGAACGATCCCGCCGCGGGCGAACGCGGCGTCTCGCGCGGGCCATACTCGGGGCGATCGGTCGCGAACGTGGATCAGGGATGGGTTGAGGTGAGAGGCTCGATGGCTGAGTGGCCTGTTGCACTCGTTCGACCTGGGCGTGGCGAGAGCCTCGCACGAGGCGCTCGCGGCGGATGGCTGGCGGCGTTCGGCGCGCTGGCCATCGCCCTCGCGGCCTGCTCGAGCTCGGGAGCCCCATCGCCCGGCGCCGCGACCGCGCCGCCGAGCCAGTCGACAGCCACGCAGGCCCCCGCCGGCACTCCGACCGGGACCGGTCCCGCCACTGCCACCCTCACGTTCGTCGGCGACTCCCACTTGGCGGCCGGCGTCACGCCGCCGGTCGTGCAGTGCAACTTCCCGAGCCCGACCGGCCGGATCATCAACGTCGTCGTGGGCTCGTCGGACGGCGTCGAATCCGTCTTCCTCGCCGTGAGCACGGCGGGGCTGTACGTCCGGGTGAGCATCGGGCCCGGCCCGACGGCGCCGGCCCGCACGTTCAACGGCACCGCCGTCACCGGCTTCGACCCGGCCCGCGGCGCCACCCTCGGCGGCGCCGTCAACGACACGACGCCAGCCGGCCAGGCCACCGGCGCCGTGCCCGTGCTCCAGAGCGTCACCGGCACGATCGCCTGTGGCGGCCAGACCGCCGGCTCGGGCACCGTGCACATGACGGGCACCCTGCCCGAGGGTGCGGTCGACGGCGACCTCGATCAGCTCCGGGCCGTCTGCAACACCACCGCCGGCGCGACGACCGTCGCCGTGACCGGGATCGTCAACGTCGGTGGCACCCCGACGCTCGCCGCGGCCTCGATCCTGCCGACGGGCTCGGTGGCCCTCTACTTCGAAACGAAGCCGGCGCCGCGCGTGCTCAGCGCGGCCGCGACGACCTCGGGCACGACGACGTCGACGTCAGGCACGCTCAATGCCGATGCTGTCTCGGCGCCCGACAGCAGCATCCACGTGTCCGGCGCGGTGACCTGCGGCGCCTCCAGCTGAGTTTCGCGGCAGCTGCGGCCGGCAGCTACGGCCGGTAGCTGTGCCAGTAGCGCTCGGCTGAGCCGCCGACCCGACCGAGCGCCGCCGTCCGAGCGGCGTTCTGGCGGACCGCCGAGGCCATCTCGCGGGGCCCGCCGAAGAGCCGGTCGAGCTGGCTCTCGTACAGCAGGATGCCCTGGACCTTGCGCTCGAGCTGCTCGCTGATGTCGGCATAGCGGGGCGTCAGGGCGACGTCGTCGGGGAGGCCGTCGAGGGAGCCCGCGGGCAGCTGCTCGAGCGACTCGAAGCCCTTCCACCAGGCGTACGGGAAGTCCTCGTAGAACACCACGTTGCCGGCCCAGCGCGGGCCCGGCATGACCCAGCCGCGGGATTGCTCGAGGAGCGCGACGCCGGCCGAGCGGCACAGCTGGTGGTCGACGTGGTTGCCGACGCCGAGCGGGAAGTACACGTTCTGGGGCTCGAGCCGGGTGACCTCGCGGGCGATCATCGCCGCCGGCGACGGGTCGTCCTCGCGGACCTCGCCGAGCAGCTGGTCGTCGCCCTCGTAGCCGCGGAAGACGGCGTCGGGCATGTCGAGGAAGACGATCGAGGCCTCGGCGAAGTAGGCGAAGCGCTCGTCCTCGACCCGCCGCCTGGCGACGGCCTCGCCGGCGTTCGCGGCGGCGACGACATCGTCGGTGTAGATAGCACCCTGGGTCGGGAGCGTATCGATGAGGGCCTGGCCGGCGAGCGGCTGGTTGCGGATGCTCGCCCGGCGGTACCACGACGTCCGCTGCCAGAACCGCTTGGCCGACGAGTCGGCGTCTTCCTGCGTCGCGTCGAGGCGGTCCTCGGTCGCGGCCCATGGCGGCAGCTCGGGCGAGTCCGGGCTCTCGTAGCCGGCGACGGGGACGTCGGCCGCGATGTCCGATCGATTGAACGCCTCGGTCGAAGGCCACAGGGTCTTCGTCCCGAAGCCGAGGGCTTCGCGCTGGTACGTGCTGAGGTTGCCGTTGCCGCCCGAGCCCGAGTAGACGGTCAGGATCGTGACGTTCTGGCCGAGCTCGCGGAGGCTCGCGATGAGGCCGCCGCAGGACAGCGCGACGTCATCGGGATGGGGTGCGACGAACACATGGGCCACGGCGGCGAGGATAGAGGATGGCCGCCCGAGCGATCAGGCGGGGGTCTTCTGCCTCGGCTTGGAAGCCCGGCCGCGACGGTTGCCGCGCTTGCCGGCCGCGTTCGCGCCGCCGTTGCGGTCGCCGGCCGGCTCGGTGCGCGGTGGCCCGAGGTCCTCGCCGTCGTGGGGCAGCAGCGCCGGGCCGCCGACCGGCTGCCAGGCGCGCAGGAAGCCCTTCGGTCGATACCGCTGGGCGACCGTGATCACTCGACCAGTCGCGTCGACCGCCTTGGCGAAGATCGCCTCGGATCGGCCGTCCAGCTCGGTCTCGAGGTAGCCCTCGTAGACGAGGACGGCGCAGTCGTCGCCCGCCAGGGCGGTGCCGCGGATGTGCTTCACGCCTTCGGCTCGCGCGGCGGTGAGGCTGCCGGCGACCATCCGGGCGAGCGCACGCTGGCCGCCAACCTGGGTCACGACGAACGGGCTGAGCGGGCCGCCGGCGCGGGCGGTGTCGACACCGTGATCGAGCCCGGCGAACAGCAGGTCCGCCAATGCCTGTGGAACGCCAACCTCCCGAGCCACGCAAGAACCTCCCCATCCGCGCTCGTGCCCCCCGGTGCGGTCGAGTCTCCGCCGGGGAGGGGTCAGCGGTCCATGGGTAATTCGAGCCAGCCCTCCCTGATCGCTCGGGCCACCAGCTCGGTCCGCGAGCGCAGCCCGAATCGCTCGAAGATCCGCTTCAGGTGGGTCTCGACCGTGGTCACGCCGATGCCCAGCGCGGAGCCGACCTCGTCGTTGCTCCGACCCTCGACGACAAGCCCGACGACCTCGCGTTCGCGACGCGAGAGCCGGGGCGAGCCGACGTGCGGCCGAACGCCGAAGGCGAGGCCGCCGGC
>JBKPRF010000014.1:0-6906 GCA_046734475.1 Chloroflexota bacterium | reverse complement strand
TTGTGGGCGCCCTCCTGCTCGTCGGCGCCGATCAGCAGGATGTTCAGGCGGTCGGTGCCGTTCCACGGCGGGAGGGCCGACGCGGTCGCCTCGGGTCCCAGGGTCCCGCCGACCTCGCTCGGCCCCGGCGTCTCGCCCGAGGCTCCGGGGCCAGCGGACGAGCCGGGCGTGCCGCAATCGGTGCCGCCGCCGAAGACGCAGCCGAAGGCGCTCGCGACCAGCACGTCGTAACGGGCGACGGCGATGTGGACGACGCTCATCACGAGCAGGACCGCGGCGAGGCCGGCGATGGAGAGCGTTCCGGCCGCCCGGGCTTCAGGGCTGGCCGCGAGGGGTTGCCGCGGGCCCATCCCGCGGGCGATCGCCCAGGCGTCGACGATCGCCGCGGCGCGGTAGGCCAGGGCGATGAGATTCACGATGAAGAGGCCGACGAGGAACCAGCTCTGGACGACCATGCCGCCGAGCTCGAACGGGGTCAGCCGGACGACGATCCCGGCGACGAGGGCGCCGATGAGGATCGGTGGCGCCGCGAATCCCAGGCCGCGCCGCCAGGCCCCGAGATAGGCGTGGCCGAGCCCGGGAAAGAGCAGCGAGAGAAAGGCAGCCACGAACCCCGAGCGGCCTGCCCGCGACGGCATCTCGTGGCGCGGCAGCATCGCGGGTAGGATAGCCGGACCGTCGGCGAACGCGGCCGAGCGCGCCTCGGGAGGGGCCGCTGCCGCCCGACCGGCCCCCAGAATGAGGTGGCATGTTCCGACCCGTACCCTCGCGCCCGGATCTCGTGGCCCTCGAGCACGAGGTCCTCGACCTGTGGCGTGAGCGGCGGACGTTCGCCCGCCTGCGGGCCCAGCTCGCCGGCAAGCCGCGCTGGAGCTTCCTGGACGGGCCGATCACCGCGAACAACCCGATGGGCGTCCACCACGCCTGGGGCAGGGCCTACAAGGACCTCTTCCAGCGGTTCCACGCGATGCTGGGCGAGGACCAGCGCTGGCAGAACGGCTTCGACTGCCAGGGTCTGTGGGTCGAGGTGAACGTCGAGCGCGACCTCGGGTTCACGAGCAAGCGCGACATCGAGGCCTACGGCATCGCCGAGTTCGTGAGCCTCTGCAAGCAGCGGGTCCTGACGTACGCGGCCCGCCAGACGGAGCAGAGCCAGCGCCTCGGGTTCTGGATGGACTGGAACGACCCCGAGGAGCTGCGCCGGCTCAGCGAGCAGCTCGGCGAGGCGCCCTGGCAGGAAGCGACGATCGAGGGCCCGAACGGACCGGTGACCGACACGGTCGAGATGCTGGTCGGCCGGCTCGGCATGCCGGAGATCGGCGGCAGCTACTTCACGTTCAGCAACGAGAACAACGACCTCATCTGGGGCTTCCTTGCCGAGTGCCACCGGCGGGGCTGGATCTACAAGGGCCACGACTCGATGCCGTGGTGCCCGCGCTGCGGGACCGGCATCAGCCAGCACGAGATGACCGAGGGCTACCAGGACCGCGAGGACCCCGGCCTGACCGTCCGGTTCCCGCTCGTCGACCGGCCGGGCGAGGCCCTCCTCGTCTGGACGACGACGCCGTGGACCCTCGCGGCGAACGTCGCCGCGGCGGTCGGCGAGGACATCGAGTACGTCCGGATCCGGCAGGGCGACGAGAGCTACTGGCTGGCCAGAGGCACCCTGAAGCAATCCGCCCAGGGCCCGTTCGAGGTCCTCGAGTCGAAGCCCGGCCGGGAGCTCGTCGGCTGGCGCTACACCGGCCCGTTCGACGCGCTGCCGGCCGTCACGAAGGCGTTCGCGCCAGGCGCCTCGACGGTCGCGGTCGAGAGCCCGTATGCGCACGTCGTCGTGCCGTGGGACCAGGTCGGCGAGGAGGAGGGGACGGGGATCGTCCACATCGCGCCGGGGGCCGGCGCCGAGGACTTCCAGCTCGGCAAGGCGCTCGGGCTGCCCGTCATCGGCCCGATCGATGAGTCAGGCCGGTACTACGAGGGCTTCGACTGGCTCACCGGGCGGGAGGCCTCGGCCGTCGCCGAGCCGATCGTCGACGACCTCGAGCGACGCGGGTTCTTCTACCACCTCGAGCCGTACACCCACCGCTACCCCCATTGCTGGCGCTGCAACACGCCGCTGCTCTTCCGGCTCGTCGACGAGTGGTTCATCTCGATGGGCCCGGTGTACGACCGGCCGCGGGAGCAGCTGACCAAGGCCGAGGTCGACGCGAGCCTCCGCTACCAGATCATGGAGGTCGTCGATCAGATCCGGTGGATCCCGTCGTTCGGCTACGACCGCGAGCTCGACTGGCTCCTGAACATGCACGACTGGATGATCAGCAAGAAGCGCTACTGGGGCCTGGCCCTGCCGATCTATGACTGCCCGAGCTGCGGCTCGTTCGACGTGATCGGCGGGCGGGAGGAGCTCCACGAGCGGGCGATCGACGGCTGGGACCGGTTCGAGGGCCATACCCCGCACCGGCCGTACGTCGACTTCGTGAAGATCGCCTGCTCGTCCTGCGGCGAGCCGGTCGAGCGGATCCCGGACGTCGGCAACCCGTGGCTCGACGCGGGCATCGTGCCGTTCTCGACGCTTCACTACCGCGAGGACCAGGCCTATTGGGCGAAGTGGTTCCCGGCGGACTTCATCACCGAGAGCTTCCCGGGCCAGTTCCGGAACTGGTTCTACTCGATGCTCGCGATGTCGACCGTGATGCGCCGCGAGCCGCCGTTCAAGACGATCTTCGGCTACGCCCTCGTCTTCGGCGCCGACGGCCGCCAGATGCACAAGAGCTGGGGCAACTCGATCGAGTTCGACGAGGCTGCCGAGCGGATGGGCGTCGACGTCATGCGCTGGATGTTCGCGAAGGCCCGGCCCGAGGAGAACATCCTCTTCGGCTGGCATGCGGCCGACGAGGCACGCCGCGAGCTCCTCGTGCTGTGGAACGTCTACCGCTTCTTCGTCGACCACGCCAACCTGGCGGGCTGGGAGCCGACCCGCGGCATCCGGAGCGCGATCGGAGCGGCATCCAGCTGGCCGGCGATCGATCGATGGATCCTGTCCCGGGCGGCCGGGCTGGCACTCGACGCCGGCGATCGGCTCTCGGATTACGACACGCTCGGGGCGACCCGGCACGTGAGCGCGTTCATCGACGACCTCTCGACGTGGTACCTGCGGCGCTCGCGGGACCGCATGCGGGCGGGCGCGCCGGCGGGGGATCGCGAGGCGGCGCTGGCGACACTCCACGCCGCGCTCGTCGGCCTGGCCCGGACGATCGCACCGATACTGCCGTTCCTGAGCGATTCGCTCTACGCGAACCTCACCGGCTCGCTCGGCGGCGAGCTCCCCGACAGCGTCCACCTGACGGCCTGGCCGGCCGATGACCTGGCGGACCACCGAGACATCCGGCTCGAGGCGGCGATGGCCGCCGCCCGCCGAGCGGTGGAGCTCGGCCGGACACTGCGCTCGTCGGCCGGGATCAAGGTCCGCCAGCCGATCGCCAGGCTCTGGCTCGCCCTGCCCGGCGGGGAGCTGGCCGAGCAGGACGCGCTCCTCGGCCTCGTGGCCGACGAGCTGAACGTCAAGGCGGTCGAGCTCATCGGCGACGAGTCCGAGCTCGTCGAGCGGCGGGTCAAGGTCCTGCTGCCGAAAGTCGGGAAGCGCCTCGGCGCCGCGGTCCCGGCGGTCATGGCGGCTGCCCGTTCCGGGGAGGCGACATTCAACGCCGACGGCTCGGTCGAGCTGGCCGGGCAGGTCCTCGCGCCCGATGAGGTCGAGGTCCAGGCGACGCCCCGCCCGGGCACCGCCGTCGCCTCCGACGAAGGGCTCGTCGTCGTCATCGATACCGAGATCACAGCAGCGCTCCGGGCCGAGGGCGACGCGCGCGAGCTGCAGCGGGCGATCCAGGATCTCCGGCGTGACGCCGGCCTGGCCCTCGACGACCGCATCGAGCTGTGGATCGAGGGACTCGGGCCGGACGTCCGCGAGCATCTGCCCTCGGTCACCGCGGAGACGCTCGCCGGCCTCGCGTCCGGTGACCCGCCGAGCGGTGATGGGGCCTTCGGTGGCACGGTGGCCCTCGATGCCGGGCCGGTGACGTTCGTCCTGCGGCGAGCCGGCTCGGGCGGCGGCCGGGCGTGAGCGTGGGCGAGGGGCGCCGGCCGCTGTGGGCCGCGTTCGCCGGCCTCGCGATCGCGGTGGTCGTCGCCGATCAGCTGACGAAGGCCTGGCTCGTGTCGTTCCTGGGCCCGGGCCAGTCCACGGCCGTCGTCGACGATCTCATCCGGCTCGTCCACTCGCGGAACGCTGGCGGCCTGTTCGGGCTGCTGCAGGGCCAGGCGTTGCCGTTCGCCGCGCTGTCCATCGTCGTGATGGGCCTGATCCTCGCGTATCACGCCCGCTCGGGCCGGAGCCCGTACCTGACGGTGACCCTCGGATTGCTCCTCGGCGGGGCCATCGGCAACCTGATCGACCGCGTCCGGCTCGGGTACGTCGTGGACTTCGTCGATGCCGGCATCGGCTCGCTGCGGTGGTACACGTTCAACGTCGCCGACGCCTCGATCAGCCTCGCGATCGTCCTCCTCGTGGCGGCGGCGATCCGGCCATCGCTGACGGCCCCCCGCGCTTCCGTTGCGGTGGCCGGCGCCGGCGACGATGCCTGACGCCGCCGGGCACACAGGCGAGATTCGAACCGTGATCGTGCCGGTCGACGCTCGTCCCGGCCGCGCGGACCGCTTCGCGGCCGACTTGACGGGGCTGAGCCGCAGCCACGTGCAGCGACTGATCTCGGACGGCCGCCTGCGAGCCGGGGATGTCGCCGTCAAGGCCAACGCGATCGTCGCCCCCGGCACGGTGCTGACGCTCGACGTCCCGCCACCGGCTGACCCGACGCCGCTGCCCGAGCCGGAGATCCCGCTCGACATCGTCCACGAGGACGACGATCTGCTGATCGTGAACAAGCCGGCCGGCCTCGTCGTGCATCCCTCCCCGGGACATGCCTCGGGAACGCTCGTCAACGCCCTCTTGGGGCGCGCCGGTGCGGCCGGCTTCGGCGGCATCGCGGGCGTGCGCCGGCCGGGCATCGTCCACCGCCTGGATCGGGACACGAGCGGCCTCCTCATGGTCGCCCGGAACGACGCCGCGCAGGCCTCGCTCATGGCCCAGCTCAAGGCCCGCCGGGTGAAGAAGACGTACCTGGCGCTGGTCCAGGGCTCGGTGGCCGCCGCGACAGGTCGCATCGAGGCCCCGATCGGGCGCGACCCCAGGCACCGCACCCGGATGGGCGTCGTGCCGGACGGTCGACCGGCGACGACGGGCTACCGCGTCCGTGAGCGCTTCCCGCGCTGGACGTTGCTCGAGCTGGACCTTGTGACCGGCCGGACGCACCAGATCCGGGTCCATCTGGACGCGATCGGGCATCCGGTCGCGGGCGACGCGGTGTACGGCACGGGAACCTCCCGCCGGGGACCCGACGGCCTCCAACGGCTGTTCCTGCACGCCTGGCGCCTGGAGCTGACGTCGCCGTCCACGGGCCGGCTGATCCGCGCCGAAGCGGCGCTGCCGGCCGAGCTGGAGCGGGTCCTCGACGGGCTGCGCCGGGCGGGCGACCGATGACCGCTCGCCCGTCGGCCGGGCTCTCCGGTGTCCGCACCGAGACAGGTGCGCCGGACGCCGGCGCGCCCGAAGCCGGTGCGCCCGGCGCCCTGCTCGTGATCGTGTCGGGCCCGTCGGGCGTCGGCAAGGACACCGTCATCGAGGCCCTCCGCCGCCGTCCGGCGGCCGCCGGCTATCACTACGTGGTGACCTGCACGACCCGGCCGCGGCGGCCGTATGAGGTCGAGGGGGTCCACTACCACTTCCTCGACGAGGAGGGGTTCCGGGAGCTGCGCGAATCCGGTGGGCTGCTCGAGGCCAACGAGGTCCACGGCCACTGGTACGGCACCCCGCGTGAGGAGGTCCGGACGGCGCTCCGGCGGGGCCTCGACGTCATCCTCAAGATCGACGTTCAGGGCGCCGCGGTCGTCAAGCAGAAGGTGCCCGAGGCGATGCTCGTGTTCATCGTCCCGCCCTCGCTCGAGGACCTGTTCGGGCGCCTCCAGGCGCGGGCGACCGAGACCGCCGACGAGCTCGACATCCGGCAGCGCGACGCCGCCCTCGAGCTGGCCCGCCAGAAGGACTTCGACCACGTGGTCACGAACGCGACGGGCCAGGTCGAGCGAACCGCCAAGCGGATCGACGCGATCATCCGGTCCGAGAAGGCCGCTCACCCGGACCGCCGGACCCGGGTATGACGGGGCAGCCCGCCCGGGTCGCGGTCGCGGTCGACGCGGCCGGCGCGGCGGGGGCGCGGCCCTTCACCTACCACGTGCCGGCGCGCCTCGGCGCCCTCGAGCCCGGCGAGGCCGTCCTCGTCGAGTTCGGGCGGAGGCAGGCGGTCGGGATCGTCCTGGGGCCGGCACCGGCGCTGGAGCCGGGCGTCGAGACCAAGCCCGTCCTCGACCGGATCCGAGCCGACGGCCCGCTGCTGCCGGCCCTCGGGATGCGGCTCGCCGCCTGGATCTCCGAGCATTACCTCGCGCCGCCCGCGATCACGTTGCGGGCGATGCTGCCGCCCGGCCTGCTCGAACGGCTCGAGCTCATGGCCGAGCTCCGGCCGGACGCCCGCCTGGGTGCGGCAGAGGGCGTCGAGCCGGCTGATACGCCGATCCTCGAGGCACTCGAGGCCGGCCCTCGGGCCGTTCGGCTCATGGCGGCGCCGGAGGGCCGTCCGGCGCTCCTGCGGCGCCTGCGAGCCCTCGCGGCCGGCGGCGTCATCGACCTCGACTGGACGCTGCTGGCTGCGAGCGTCGGTCCCCGCTACGTCCGTCAGGTGCGGCTCGCCTCGCCGCCGCCGGCGAGCGGCACGGGCGCGCGACTCGGTCCTCGCC
>JBKPRF010000013.1:0-3087 GCA_046734475.1 Chloroflexota bacterium | reverse complement strand
GAGCTCGCCCTTTGCCCGCTCGATCGCGGCCAGCGAGCCCATCCGGCTCAGGTGGACGCCATGCACGGCCGTGACCACCCCGATCTTCGGCCGCGCCATCCGGGCCAGGTCCGCGATCTCGCCGCCGGCGTACATCCCCATCTCGAGGACCGCGGCGCCGTGCTCCGGCCCCAGCTGGAGGAGCGTCAACGGCAGGCCGATCTCGTTGTTCTGGTTGCCCTCGCTCCGGAGCGTTCGGAATCGCGCCCCGAGGACAGCCGCGACAGCTTCCTTCGTGGAGGTCTTGGCAATGCTGCCGGTCACGCCGACGACGATCGGATCGAACCGGGTCCGCCAGCCGGCGGCGATCGCGCCGAGCCCCACGAGCGCATCGGGCACGGCCACGACGGTGACGTCCCCGAAGGCCTCGAGCTGCGCGGCCGTGGGGGCTCGTGAGACGAGCAGGGCTGCCGCCCCGGCGACGATCGCGTCGCCCAGGAAACGATGGCCGTCCGTCCGCTCGCCGGGCAGGGCCACGAAGAGCTGGCCGGGGCGGACGATCCGCGAGTCGACCGCCGCGCCGCGAACCGGCCGGGTCGAGGTCCGGAGGAGTCGACCGCCGGTCAGGCGCCGGAGGTCGTCGGCCGTGAGCGCCGGCGGCTCCGAGGGGCTCGACGCGCCGGCTGGCAGCGTCGCTGGCCGGTCCACGGTCACGCTCGAAAGTGTGGCACAGGCACCCGTCGTCATCGGTCCGCCTGGCTGACCGGGTCGATCGCCGCCGGCGGGACCGGCGCTGCCGGGAGCAGGCCCGGCGTGGTGATCGCGTCGGTCGCCACGCGTCGGAAGAGCTCGGTGGAGGCGACGTTGTTGATGATCTGGCCACGGGCGTTGCGGCCAGGCCGGGTGGCGTGGATCTGGACCGCGACGATGAGGTCGGGATGGCCCTGCGTCCGGGCGATGAAGCCGACGCACGACAGGTTGTAGGTGTTCGGGAACCAGCGGTGGTGGGCGGCATCCCAGATCTGGGCCGTCCCCGTCTTGGCCCCGAGCCAGTAGCCCGGCACCGTGGTGAGCGGCTTGTACCAGGGGATCGTCAGGACGTGGTGCATGAGGTTCATGAGGGTCGGGCTGAGGGACGCCGGGAGGACCGAGCCGCGTGACGGGGCGCTCACCGGGCTGCCACCGATGGCCGCCACCACGTGCGGCTGCACGAGGTTCCCGCCGTTGACCATCGCCGCGTACGAGGCGGCGAGCTGGATCGGCGTGACCGCGACGCCCTGGCCGAACGCGCCGTTCGCGAGATCGATCTGGCGCCAGGCGCTGATCGACGGGTCGTTGACGAGCCCGCCGACCTCGCCCGAGAGGTCGATGCCGGTCGGTGCGCCATAGCCGAGCTTGATCCATGTCGCGTGGAGGGCCTTCGACGCCTCGGCGACGGTCGGGGCCAGGCCGAGCGCGACCTTGGCGGCAACGACGTTGCGCGAGTAGGCGATGGCGTCCTCGAGCTTCATCGTGCCCATGCCCCGGCGGTCGGAGTCCTCGATCTTCGTCTTGCCGCCGTCGAGCTTCAGGGAACCGGTGTCCTTGTAGGTCGACGTCAGGGTCGTCGTCTCGAGCTCGAGCGCCGTGAGGATCGTGAGCATCTTGAACACCGAGCCGGGCTCGTAGACCTCCGAGATCACGGGGTCCACGAACCGCCCGGGGTCGTCGGTGGCGGCCGTGGCGTAGTCGTTGCCGTCGAACGCGGGGTAGGTCGCCTCGCCGTAGATCTCACCTGTAGCGGGATCCATGACGACGGCCGAGACGCTGTCGGCGTGGTCGGCGATCTTGGCCGCCATCACCTCCTGCTCGATCGCGAGCTGCAGCCCGGCGTCGATCGTGAGCCGGAGATCCTGGCCCGGCGTGCCCGCCTCGACGACGTGCTCGGTGTCGACGATCGCCTGGCCGTTCGCGTCCTTGTCGGATTCGACGACCTCCGGCCGGCCCGCGAGCTGCGACTGGTAGAACTGCTCCACGCCGTACTGGCCCTGACCCTCGCGGTTCACGAAGCCGAGGAGGTGGCTCGCGAGCGAGGTGCCGGGCGCGCCACCGGCCTGCGGGTAGTCGCGGACCGACTCCGTCTCGAAGCTGATGCCGCTGATCCCGGCGGCGACGGCGCCGGCCCGAATCGCGTCCGCCTGCTCCTGGGTCAGGCCTTTCGCCACGACGTTGTAGGGCTTGCCCTGGGCGAGCTTCTGGCGGAGCGCGTCGGCGGCCACCGGGTCGAGTCCCAGCGCTGGCGCGAGGAACGCGACCATCGCGGCCTGGTCGTCCGCGGTCAGGTGGACCGCTGAGACGATGAGCCGATCGTGGATGACGCTCGAGGCGAGGACGACGGTCCCGCTCCGATCGAAGATCTCGCCGCGACGGCTGGCGACCTCGGTTCGCAGGTAGATCTGGCGGTGCGCGGCGTCGAGCAGCTTGTCCCGCTGCGCGAACTGCCAATAGCCGAGGCGGACGAGCAGGCCGCTGCCGGCGATCCCGAAGATCACCAGCAGGACGAGCAGTCGACGAGCGGAGTCCGTCCGCCCGAGCACGGTCGATCGGCCTCAGCGAGCGGGCAGGACGACGGGGGCGCCGAGCTGGCCGAGGCCGGCGTCGAGCGCCTCCTTGCGGATCGCGGGCTCGCCCTTCAGCCGTTCGACGTCCGAGCGGAGGTCCTGCTGGAGCGCGATGAGGCGATCGTGCTCGGACTGGAGCCGCACGATGTCGTAGCTCGTGGCGGCGACGCGGACGCTCTGGCTCAGCGAGACGAACGCGACGCTGAAGCCGATGACGATCCCGGCGAGCGCGACACCGACCCGCCGCTGCGACCGGGCCGCGACGCGAGCTCCGGTCCGGTTGCGCCCGCCGTGCCGGACGGCCGGCCGCGAGGTCGGTCGCGAGATCGGTCGCGGATCCGGCTCGGCGCTTGCCGGCCCGCCGGGCCGGAGCCAAGGCAGCTCGAAACGGATGCCCGGGCGCGGCCGAGCACCCTGGTAGATGGCCATCAGTCAGCGAAGCCGAATCGGGGTCGCGGCGCGCGGGAATCCATGAAGGCGAGCGGGTCCATGCCGACCTCGTCCGAGG
>JBKPRF010000012.1:0-5117 GCA_046734475.1 Chloroflexota bacterium | reverse complement strand
GCGTCTTCGCGCCGGCAGCCGGCTCGAGCGTCAGCGCCACCACCACCCCGGCGGTCGACGTCGTCGCGAGCGGCGACGCGAAGGTTGCGGACCCGGTCGAGCCGACCGTGAATCCCCCGATCGGCTGGGGCGCCGCGGATCCGGCGATGACCCACGCCTCGTAGACCTGCGAACCCGTCGTGGGTGTCAGGCCGTGGATCGCCAGCTGCACCGAGCCGTCAGATCGAACCGCGGCGATCCCGGCCGGGTAGGACGCGCCCGCGCCGGCTCCAAGGATCGCGAGCTGCGAGCCGGGCTGCGCGGCAGCCTGGAACACCGCGGCGACCTGCGCCCGGTACATCGTGTCCTGGGCTACTTCGGCCTGGAGTCGGAGCGTCTGGACCCCGAGGGCGATCGCGATCACGGCCGCCACGCCGGCAAGCGCCCAGCCGGGCCGCGGGCTGTTGAGGAACCCGAAGAGGCCGCCGCGGCCCTCGGTGGCGGGCGCCGGGGCACGGGCCGGCGCGGGTCGGGTCATCGTGTCGGCGGCGTGGGTCATCGTGTCGGTCGCGCGAGCAGCGTCGGTCGAGCGCGCGGCACCATCAGCGCGAGCCGCGCTGAGGATCCGATCGCGCAGGGCGCTCGGCGGCTCGGCCTGCGGCACCGCGGCGAGCAGCGCCGGGACCGCCGATCCGAGCTCGGCGAACTCGGCATGGGCCTCGGGGCACTCGGCCAGATGGGCCCGGACACGATCCATCTCGGCCGGCTCGAGCGCGCCCACCACGAAGCCGGCGGCGAGGTCGCCGGCCTCGGAGCAGCGCATCCCGGCCACGAGTCGGTCGGTCATGCCCCGGCCTCGCCGTCGTCGGCGAAGGCGCCGCCGGTTCCGGTGAGGACCCGGCGCAGGCCGAGGAGACCGAGCCGCATCCGGCTCTTGACGGTGCCGAGCGGCAGGGACAGGCGATCGGCGATCTCGACCTGGGTCAGGCCGCCGTAATAGGCCAGCTCGAGCGCCTCACGCTGGACCGTCGAGATCGCCTGGAGCGCGGACATGACCGCGGCCCGATCGAGGCCCTCGGACACGTCGCCCCAGACGTCGGGCAGGGTCAGCGCGTCGGGCACGCCCGAGGCCATGTCGGTCTCGGGCAGCTCGGCCGTCGGCCGCCGGCGGCGGATCGAATCGATCGCCCGGTGGTGGACGATCGACAGCAGCCAGGTCTTCACGCTGCCGCGGCCTTCGACGTAGCGGCCAGCGTTGCGCCACGCGCCCAGGAATGCTTCCTGGACCACGTCTTCCGCAGCTGCCGGCTCCCCGGTGATCCGGAGAGCGATCGAATAGGCCATCGTCCGATACCGCTCGTACAGTCCATCCAAGCCATCGACGTCACCGCCGGCCATCCGTTCGATGAGCTGTCGATCGGGGTCGACCGCCGACGAACCCGTCGCGAGCGGCGTTGAGCGCCCGGGGCCGGTCACGATGGAATGCGCGCGGCGCACCCGAACGGTTCACTTGGCACGATCCCGAGTGTACCGACGGGGCTCTCAGGAACGAGCCAGGATGGCGGCCGTCTCGGCCCGTACCAGCGGATCCAGCGCCGGTCCGAGATCGAGCGCGGCCTGCAGGTCGCGCGTGCCCGCCGCGGTGTCCCCGATCGCGATCTCGATCGTCCCCGCGTGGGCCCGGATGCGGGCGTCGCGGGTGCCGGTCGCGAGGGCGAGGCGAGACTCGGCAAGAGCCTCCACCGGGCGGCCGAGCCGGTAGAGGGCCCAGGCGACGAGGTCATGCCCCGTGGCGTCCGGGCGTGCGGCGAGGGCCTCGCGGGCGTGCGTCAGCAGCGCCTCCGTCGCGCCGTCGTGATCCAGCTCGAACAGCAGCAGCTGGCGGTCGTAGACGGCTCCGGCGGTGCTGCCGAGCGTCTCGATCGCGCGAATCGTGGCGTATTGGGCCGCCGCGCCGTCGGCATCGCCGGACCGGGCGAGCAGATCGCCGATCAGGGCCAGCGTGTCGGGCTGGGGCGCGATGGCGGCGGCCTGCCGGAGGCCGGCGAGGGCGACATCGATCCGGCCGTCGAAGGCATCGAGCCGGGCGAGGCCGACGAGCGAGCCGAGGTCGCCCGGGCGCGCCGCAAGCGCCGCCTGGTAGCCGCTTCTCGCGGCCGCGTCGTGGCCGGTCTGGCGAGCCGTCTCGCCGAGCTGGTAGCCGTAGAACGCGAGATCGACGTCCGGCTCCGTGGCGGCCTCCGCCGAGGCCTGCTGCGCGAGCGCGAAGGCCTGGTCCGTCCGGCCGCGGACGAGGGCGAGGTGGGCCAGCCGGGCGTCGAGCGCGGGCCCAGCGGCGGTCGCGGCGATGGCCGCGTAGGCGGCCTCGGCGTCGTCGAGTCGGCCGAGCTCGAGGAGGGCATCCCCAAGAATCGCGCGGGCGCCGGCGTCGCGCGGATCCCGCTCGAGCGCCCCGTGCGCCGCGATCGTCGCCGTCGAGAAGTCATGGAGGGCGAACGCGAGCTGGGCCTTGGCCCGGAGGCCTGCCCCATAGCGCGGATCGAACGTGAGGGCCTGGTCGATCTGGGCCGCGGCCTGCTGGTACAGCCCGAGGTCGGCGGTGAGGCGCGCCTTGGCGGCCTCGGCGAGCGCCAGCTGCACCATCGACAGGAAGTCCTTCGGCGTCCGCTGGACCCGGCCCTGCCAGAAGGCGATCTGCTCGTTGAGCGACAGTCGCCCGTCGACCCCGGCGGCGGCCGCCGGATCGGCAAGTCCCACTCCCGACCCGTCGAAGGCTCCCGCGCCCGGGGGCGCGGCGGCCGGCGAGGCGCGGTGTCCACCCTGGACCGCCGCCCAGGCGTAGGAGCCGGCGGCGATCGCGAGGGCCGCGACGAGGAAGAGGAGCGGCCGCGGGAGCGGGAGTCGGAAGGTGGTCATCAGCTCGTCATCAGGTGTTCGGAGGGAGGGCTCGACCGGGGCCGCGGGGCGGCCCCGGTCGAGGCGCCGGCTCAGTGGGCCGGAGCGAGGTACGGGAACGAGCCCGGGAAGGCCACGTCGTTCGAGTCGACGTGGTCCGTCGTCAGGATCGGGTGGTTCTCGAGGCCGCCCGTCACGACGTACAGCTCGAGGTCGATCACGTCCTCGGCCAGGGTCCGGCCGTTGAGGATGTTGGTGGCCTTGTCGCCGGTGAAGCTGGTCCCGGTCGACTTGCCGAGGTTGGCAACGTCGAGGTGCAGGACGTCGGGCAGCAGCAGGCTCGTGATCGCGTTCGCGGTCGGGGCGCTGTTGCCGAAGAGCTCGAGGACCGTGACGAACTGCGAGCTCCAGGTCGCGACGTCATCGGACGGCGCGGTCTGGTTGTAGTCGTCCTTGTCCGTCGCGTCCTGCTTGAGCGGGTCGATGAAGACGGTGTTCAGGGCAGGCTTGCCCATCCGATCGATGAGCGTGTTGCTGCCGTTGTAGGTCGACGCCCAGTAGTTCGCCGTGGCGCCGATCGCGCTGTCGGGGAGCTCGAGGACGATCGCGAGGATGTTGGTCCCGGCGAAGAAGTCGGTGCCCGGGTCGTCGGTGAGGCCCGACGCGTCCGTGTAGCCGCTGTCCTTGAGCTGGTTGTAGCCGTCGAGGTCGAAGAAGAAGGGGTCGTCGCGCTGGCCGGCAAAGAGCTTGCCGCCGCCGTCGACCATGATCGTGTTGCCGGTGTAGCCGCTGGCGATCGTGGTCCCGTTGCGCTTGAGCGTGACGGCCTGCTTGTGATCCCGATTGCCGGCCGAGAAGGTCGTCGTGTACACGGTGTCGGCGACGAAGTCACCGTTCGTGTCGAGGTTCATCCGGTAGGACCCGGACGTCGAGAACGACGTCCCCGAGATGACGCCGACGAGCGGCGCCACGTCGACCACCAGGACGGTGTTCTTGGAGTTCGCGCCGTCGAAGGCGTAGATGTCGGTGATGTCCAGGGCGTGGTTGTTCTTCACGATCGGCGCGTCGAGGTGATCGGCGGCCGAGGTGAAGAACGGGGCCGCCCCGAGGGTCAGCACGACGAGGGCCGTGCCGGCCGCGGCCAGGTTCTTGAGACGCATGGTTCGAGGACTTCCTTTCACTGCTCCCGGCGCTCGGGCCGGCCTGTGAGGACCGCCGAGGCGGCCCGGTTGGGCGATCCGACCTATCGCGAAGTCGGTCGGCGTCGGCATGGCATTCGCAGCGTTCTGGCAGGCGGATCAACCCGTGCTCGGGGTCAGCCGGGAGGTGATCCGACCGGCCGCCAGCGGCGAACGAATGGCGTGCACCGCACCCAGAAACCCCATCTCAGGCAGGCCGGTCGAGCGCTCCTCCTCGCGCTCGCCGGCCTCGCCCTGTTCCCGGTCGCGGCGCTCGCCCACCCGCTCGGCAACTTCACGATCAACCACTTCGCGGGCCTCCGCGTCAGCGCCGACCGGGTCAGTCTCGATGTGGTCATCGACCGGGCCGAGATCCCGACATTCCAGGAGCGGCAGCGGCTCGATACCAACGGCGACGGGACGCTGAGCGCCGCCGAGATCGAGGCGGAACGGCAGGTCGCGTGCGGCTCCCTCGCCTCGCAGCTCTCGCTCACGGCCGGCGGCGCGGCGCTGCCGCTCGCGGTCACGTCCGCCGGCCTGTCCTTTCCGCCGGGCGCGGGCGGCCTCTCGACGATGCGCCTGGTCTGCGAGTACGTGGCTGTCCTGGCCACTCCCGTGAGCGCCGGCACCGAGCTCGCCTTCGCGGATCGCTCCTTCGCCGAGCGGATCGGCTGGCGCGAGATCGTCGTCGAGGGCGACGGCGTGACCCTCAGCGGGCCGTCTGACGCCATTGAGCCGGCCGGCCGCGGCGGCGTCTCCCAGCGCCTGACCAGCTACCCGGCGGATCTCGTCAGTCAGCCCCTCGACATGCGGTCGATCACGGTCATGGCGACCGCCGGTGGGCCGGCGCTGGCGGCCTGGTCGGCGCCCGATGCCAGCCCGCTCGTCGGCGCCGCCGGTGGTTCGAGCACGGCGTTCGGTGCCGTGCCGGGCGGGGTTGCGCCGGAGCTCGCGGCGATCATCGACGCGGGCGGCCTCGAGCCGGGCGTGCTGCTGCTCTCCCTGCTGCTCGCCGTGGGCCTCGGCGCGGCCCATGCGCTCTCGCCGGGCCACGGCAAGACGATC
>JBKPRF010000011.1:0-8802 GCA_046734475.1 Chloroflexota bacterium | reverse complement strand
CCGCAGAACAGACATTCGCACGATAAGTTCCCCCTGAGCTCTTCATACACCGCCCGGCCGAGGCCATCACGGCGGTGCCTTGTTACGCGATCCTCTGACGTCCCAGCGACGGGACGGCCGGGCTCGAGTACCGGCGAACTGCGACACCGAGACCGGTGCCGAACGAGTCCATCGCCGACCGTAGAAAACCTGACCGACACCGGGCATCAGTAAAGGTACGGACGGGACTACGGAACTTTGGCTCCGTACGTCGCGCCGACGCCCATCCGACCGATGGCCCGGCGCGCGGACCCACCGGACCGCACCCGGATGTCAGGTGCGCGGGCGCACCGCGTCGAAGGGGCCGCCTGCTATCGCTCGCGATACAGTCGGGCGGCCTCGGACCGGGATCGAACCCCGAGCTTGTGCAGGATGTTCGAGACATGGGTCTCGACCGTCCGGATCGAGATCCGGAGGGCCGCCGCGGCTTCGCGGTCGGTCAGGCCGTCGGAGATCATCCGGAGGACCTCGGTCTCGCGGTCGGTGAGGCGCGGCAGGACAGTCGCGTCGCCGGTCGGGCGGCTCGCGCGGGCGAGGGTCGCGACGACCTCCGCGGCGAGCTTGCGCGGCATCGCGAGGTCCCCGTCGAGGGCCCCCCGGATCGAACGCAGCAGCGCGTCGGGCGTGAGGTCCTTCGTCAGGTACCCGGTCGCGCCGAAGCGAACGGCCTCGACGAGGTCGCGATGGGCGGACGAGACCGTGAGGATGATCACCTTCGTGTCCGGCAGGCGGGGCTTGACCTCACGCAGGAACTGCAGGCCGCTCATCCCGGGCAGGTCGATATCGAGGAGGATCAGGTCGGGCCGAAGCTCCAGGGCCTGCTCGATGGCCGCCTCGGCGGTCGCGACCTCGGCGACGACCTCGATATCGGGCTGGGTGATGGCCTGACGGACTGCACCGCGAACGAGGGCGTGATCCTCGACGAGCATGACCGTCGTCCTGCCCGACGCGCTCGGCGTCAACGCCGGAGCCTCGGGGCACGGGCGGCGAGGTCGGCGACACGACCGGCCGCGCGGCTCGAGCGCGACGTCGTCGGGGCGGCCTCTGGCGTGGCCTTGCCCGCCGGGGACCCGCCCGCTCGCCCGTTGGACCGCGCACGGCTTGCGGCTGTCTTCGAGCCACCGGGCACGCGGAGGGTGAGACGCGTGCCATCTTTCGGCCGGCTGTCGATCTCGATCTCGCCGCCGATGATCCCGGCCCGCTCGCGCATCCCCCGGAGACCGTACGTGGAGGCGTCGACCGTGGCCGGGTCGAAGCCCTTGCCGTTGTCCGAGACCATGATCTCGAAGGCCGATCGACCCCACGCCGCGTTGACGCGCACCACCGTGGCGTCGGCGTGCTTGCGGACGTTGGTCAGGGCCTCCTGCACGACTCGCAGGAGCTCCGCTGCGGTTCTCGAGGGGAGTGCCGGGATCGACCCGCTCGAGGTGAACTCGGTGCGGATCCCGAAGCGCTCGCTGAAGTCCTCGACCGCGCGCTCGAGCGACTCCCCGATCGTCGGGCCGTCGGATCCGGTGCGCATCGTCGCAAGCACGGCCCGCGCCCCGCCGAGCGCCCGATCGACGGCATCGCCGATGTCGTTGTTCAGGGTCCGGGCGTCGTCGGGGAGGTCCGGGACCTTGGCGAGCCTGGCCTGGGTGAGCTTCGCCAACCACAGATCCTGCGACAGGCCGTCGTGGACCTCGCGGGCCAATCGAGCGCTGGCCTCGAGCGCGGCTCGCTCGGCGTCGGCGCTCCGAAGCGCATGCAGGCGGGCGTTGGCGAGGCGGAGGGCCCGGACGTCGGCCCGCGACTGGGCGTCGATCCCGAACAGCAGGATCACCGAAAAGGCGGCGCGGAGCAGGTCGTCGGCGGTGACGATGCCGCTGTAGATGCCGGGCAGGATCGCCCAGTGGACCTGGCTGAACGCGGCGACGATGAGGGCGATCGAGAGGTAGCCGGCGTACTGCCGGCCCCGCTGCCGGTACAGCTCGCGGTACAGCTGCGCGCCCCGCAGGTAGAACAGCGCGACGATCGCCTGGATGGCGAGGCCGGCGGGATCCATGCCGGGAAAGGCGTTGCCATCCCCGCCCAGCGCGGCGAACGCGTTCGGCGGGACGAGCTCCGGCAGGGCCGATTCGACCGACGGCAGCAGGGCGATGACGCCGAGGACCGCGATGACCGGGCCGAGCTGGAGCAGCAGTGGCGGGACCGGCAGGCGCTTCGCCCGGGTCAGGGTCGCGTACGCCCCGAAGATCAGGAGCATCCCGGTCACGACGCGGGCCAGCGTCCAGCCGTAGACCGGCCACTGGGCCGGTGCGTCGAGGGTCAGGCCGATTCGGACAGGGCTGCCGGTGAGGACGACGGCGATGAGGAGCGCGCGGGTGAGGAACAGGACCATGAACGCCGAGCTCTCGAAGATCGCGGAAGCCTCGCGCTCGATGCGGTAGCGGATCCAGGCGAGCGCGGCGGCACCCGCGGCCGCGACCGCGGTCAACGTGTTGAGGACCAGATCGAGCTGCTGGCTCTTCACGACGAAGCGCGGCCCGGGCAGGAGCGTGGCGAGGCTTCCGATCGTCAGGACGACGACCACGACACCGAGCAGGATGTCGAACCGTCGGAGCTCGACGGGGTTCGACAGCGGGACCTCGACGCGCGCGGCGGGATCGTCGCGATCGGCGGACGAGGCCGGCGCGACGGGCGGGTTCAGCGCAGCCCGAAATCGCGATGTCGCCATCGGCCTCGACTCTACCAGCGGCTCCCCACGGCGCCCGGGGTCATTCGTACCACCCGGCGAACCGGTTGACCGCCAGCGAAGCGACGCTCGCGATGCTTCGCGGATGCCCGGACACCCCGCCGTCGTCGAGCGACTCGCGAAGCTCCAGCAAGATCAGCGAGCTGCGGCGACCGCGCCTCCCGGGCCGGTCCTGTGCGTCGCGCCAGCCGGCTCCGGCAAGACGACGACGCTCGTGGCCCGGATCGCGTGGCTCATCGACGAGGGTGCCGCGCCGGAGTCGATCTGCGCGCTGACGTTCAACCGGCGCGCCGCAGAGGAGCTCCGCGACCGGCTGGCGATCGCCCTCGAGCCCCTTGGGGAGGAGCTCGCGGATCGCCTTCGGATTCGAACGTTCCACGCCTTGGGCCTCGAGATCCTGCGCGAGGCCGGCGAGACAACAGAACCGCTCCTCGATCGGGAAGAGATCCTCCGCCTGGTCCGTCCGGATCTCGCGCCGGCCGAGCGGCGTCGCCTCGACACGGTCATGTCGCGATTCAAGCTCGACCTCGATGTCGACCCCGCGGCGATCGAGGCCGATCCGGGTGCCGGCCCCGTCGCTCGAACGTATGCGGCCTACGAGCGCGAGATCGAGCGTCAGGCCGGGCTCGACTTCGACGACCTCGTCGCGCGACCGCTCAGGTTGCTCGAGCGGGACGGCGCGCAGCTGGCCCGATGGCGCGAGCGTTGCGCCCAGCTGCTCGTCGACGAGGCCCAGGACCTCGACCGGAGCCAGCTCCGGATGGCCCTGCTGCTCGCCGCACCGGCGAACCGGATCTTCCTCGTCGGCGACGACGACCAATCGATCTACGGCTGGAGGCTCGCCGACGTGCGCCGCCTGTTGGGGCTCGCCGAGTCCGCCCTCCCTGGCCTCACGAGGGTCGACCTCGAGACCAACTACCGCTGCCCCGGCCCGGTGCTCGAGCGGTCGGTGCGGCTCATCGAGCACAACGCCGAGCGCTTCGACAAGGTGATTCGTGCGCGGGCAGGCGCGATCGGCTGGCTGCGCCTCGCGCCGTCCGCGGCGGACGATGTCGACCGGATCGAAGCGGTCCTCGCTTCCTGGCCGGCTCCGGGTGCCGAGTCCGGGGCGGCGGCGCCGACGTATGCCGTGCTCGCGCGGACGAACCGCGAGCTCATCCCGGCGGCCATCGCCGCGGTCCGTCTCGGGCTGGCCTTCCGGGCCGGCGAGCTCGAGCTGCCGCTCGACTCGGAGCTGGTCGAGCCGCTGCTCGGCGGGCGCGCCGAGGCCGGGGCCGGGGGCCCGACATTGCCGTTGCTGGAGCGGCTGCTGGCCGTCCGTCGTCGCGGCGACTACGAGGAGCGTCGCGTGGCGTCGAACCTCATCGGCTGGTCGGTTGCCCACGCGCGCGATGGCGAGCTCGCCGCCGCCATCGCCGCCATGCGCGATGAGATGGCCCGGCTCAGGCGAGACGACGCCCCACTGACGCTCGCGACGGCTCATGGCACCAAGGGCCTCGAATTCGACCACGTCGCGGTCATCGGTCTCGACACCGGCCGGTTCCCGAGCGCTCGCTCGATCGCCGACGCCGTCGAGCCGGAGCGTGCCCTCGAGGAGGAACGGCGTCTCGCCTACGTCGCCTGGACCCGCGCCCGACGGAGCCTGACACTGGTCTACGACCCGGGCGCGCCGTCGCAATTCCTGCTCGAGGCATTCAGCGCGGCCGAGCTCGGCGTACGGGCGAAGGACCTGCCCGACGCCGCGTGAGGATCGGGGCGATCATCCGACGGTGAGCCGCATCCCATCGCTCGGACCTCGCGGCGAAGGCTGGGTCGTCCTGCAGCTCGTCGGCATCGCGCTCGTCGTCGTCAGCCCGCGGTTCGACGTGGAGACCCGCCCAGGCGAGCCGGTTGCGTCGGTCCTTCGCGTTGGCGGACAGGTCCTGCTCCTCGCGAGCCTCGCGCTCCTCCTATGGGGCTATGTCGAGCTCCAGCGATCCGGCGCGTTCTCGATCCTGCCGCGGCCGATCGTGGGCGGCCGGCTCGTCGAGTCCGGGCCGTATCGGGTCATCCGCAACCCGATCTACTCGGGGCTCGTCATCGGGGCCATCGGGATCGCGGCGTCTCGGGTCTCGTGGCTGACGCTCGTGGCCGCGGTCGTCCTCTTCGTCATCCTCGACCTCAAGCGCCGCCGCGAGGAGCTCTGGCTCGCGTCCCGCTACGAGGACTACGCGGCCTACCGCGATCGAACGAAGGCGTTCGTCCCGCTCCTGTACTAGCCCCGGTTCGCCTCGTATCGGGCGATCGCCTTCAGGAGCCGATCGGTCGCGTCCAGCAACGGCTCGGTCACGTCGCCGGGCAAGGCGTCGCGGATCGAGTCCTTCGGCCCGAACGCTGCCCGCGCCTGTCGAGCCGCGAGCCGCACCTCGCGCAGGGAGCCGTCACGCAGGAGCCCCGGGATCGGCGCGAGGAAGCGGGCCCAGCGATCCAGCCCGACATCGTCGGCGGCCCGGTGTGCCCGCTCGGCCGCACGGGCGGCCGTCAAGGCGGCCGCATCGATCTCGGGCAGCTGGTGGCGCGGCGGCTCGGCTGGGCGCCGGGTGTCAGCGTCGCGCAGCGACAACCGCCTCTGATCCCTCGGCGTCGGCGTGCGGCCGCGCGATGGCGGTGACGCGCCCTGCAGCCTCGGCGAACGACACGTCGGACAACGGCACCAGCGGCTCGCCCCGAAGGACCCGGGCCAGGTACTCGCCGGTCGCCGAGCCCTTGACGCGGGCGATCTGCTCGGGCGTGCCCTTGGCGATGATCCGGCCGCCCCGAGCGCCGCCCTCGGGCCCGAGGTCGACGATCCAGTCGGCGGTCTTGATGACGTCCAGGTTGTGCTCGATGACCACGACCGTGTTGCCAGTGTCGACGAGCCGGTGCAGGACCTGGAGGAGCTTCTCGACGTCGGCGAAGTGCAGGCCGGTTGTCGGCTCGTCGAGGACGTACAGGGTCCGGCCGGTCGCGCGGCGCGACAGCTCGGTCGACAGCTTCACGCGCTGGGCCTCGCCACCGGACAGGGTCGTCGCCGGCTGGCCGAGGTGGACGTAGCCGAGGCCCACGTCGTTGAGCGTCTTGAGCTTGGCGTGGACGGCCGGGACCGCGGCGAAGAACTCGACCGCCTCCTCGACGGTCATCTCGAGGACGTCGGCGATCGAGCGGCCCTTGTAGTGGATCTCGAGCGCTTCGCGGTTGTAGCGCTTGCCCTTGCAGACCTCGCACGGCACGTACACGTCCGGCAGGAACTGCATCTCGATCTTGATGATCCCGTCGCCTTTGCAGTTCTCGCAGCGGCCGCCCTTGACGTTGAACGAGAACCGCCCGGCGCTGTAGCCCCGGACGCGAGACTCCGGCACCCCCGCGAAGAGCTCCCGGATCGTCCCGAAGAGTCCCGTATACGTTGCCGGGTTGGAGCGCGGCGTGCGGCCGATCGGGCTCTGGTCGATCTCGATGATCTTGTCGATGTTCGAGGCGCCCTCGAGGCGGTCGTGGGCGCCGACGGGCTCGCGGCTCCCGTTGAGCTCGCGCGCGAGGGCCCGGTAGAGGACCTCCGTGACGAGGGTCGACTTGCCGCTCCCGCTGACGCCGGTCACCGCGGTGAACGTGCCGAGCGGGACCTCGAAGTCGATGTCCCGAAGGTTGTGCTGACGGGCGCCGCGCACGACCAGGCTCTTGCCGCTCCCCTTCCGGCGCTCCGACGGGACGGGCACGGCCCGGTCCCCTCGGAGGTACGCGCCGGTGATCGAGCGCGGCTCCGTCAGGATCGCGTCCAGCCGGCCATTGGCCACGATCTCGCCACCGTGCTCGCCGGCGCCCGGCCCGATGTCGATGACCCAGTCCGCGGTCCGGATCGTCTCCTCGTCGTGCTCGACGACGAGGACCGTGTTCCCGAGATCGCGCAGTCGGGTCAGCGTGGCGATGAGCTTGGCATTGTCCCGCTGGTGGAGCCCGATCGAGGGCTCGTCGAGGATGTACAGGCAGCCCATGAGGGTCGTGCCGATCTGGGTCGCGAGCCGGATCCGCTGGGCCTCGCCGCCCGAGAGGGTCTGCGACGTCCGGTTGATCGTCAGGTAGTCGAGCCCGACGTCGACGAGGAACCCGAGCCGCGCCCGGATCTCCTTGAGGACCTGGTAGGCGATCGTCCGCTCGCGCTCCGAGATCCGTTTCGGGAGCGTGCGTGCCCACTCCAGGGCATCGGTGATGGAGAGGTCGGAGACCTCCGCGATGTCGCGGCCATCGACCGTCACGCCGAGCGCCTCGGGGCGCAGCCGCTTGCCCTTGCAGGCCGGACAGGGCCGCTCGACCATGTACTTCTCGAGCTCGGTCTTGATGTACTCGGAGTCGGTCTCGCGGTACCGCCGCTCGAGGTTCGTCACGACCCCCTCGAACGTCGCGGTGTAGGTGTTCTCGCCGCGCTCGTGGCGGTAGCGGACGACGACCTTCTCGTCCTTCGACGAGTACAGGAGGTGCTGGAGCGCCTCCTTCGGCAGGTCGCGCAGCGGCTTGTCCGGATCCCACTTGTGCTTTCGGAAGACCGCTTCCGTGATCTTCATCCGCCACGAGCCGTCGGTCGGCATCCGCGACCACGCCACGACGGCGCCCTGCAGGACGCTCTTCGAGCGGTCCGGGATCACGAGCTCCGGGTCGATCTCGAGCCGCACGCCGAGGCCGGTGCAGGTTGGACAGGCGCCGTGCGGTGAGTTGAACGAGAAGCTCCGTGGTTCGAGCTCGTCGATCGTCGTGCCGTCGTACGGGCAGGAGTAGCGCTCGCTGTAGCGCCGCTCCTCGAAGTCGGGCTTCTCGCCGTCGCGCGGGACCGGGGCGATGAGGGCCGCGCCTTCGCCGAGCCGCAGGGCCGTCTCGATCGAGTCGGCCAGTCGCGGCGCGTCGGGGTCGGCCAGCGCCGTGCCCGTCTCGGGATCGATCGGCCGGCCGCGCTCGTCGCGCTTCCAGTTCGCCGGCGCCTCGGCCCGGCGGACGACATAGCGGTCGACCACGACCTCGATCGAGTGGCGCTTGTACTTGTCGAGCGTCGGCGCCTCGGCCAGGTCGTAGGTCTCGCCGTCGACCCGGACCCGCACGAAGCCCTGCTTGCGAGCCGCCTCGAAGATCCGGTCGCCCTCGGTCTTGCGGTCCTTGATCAGCGGCCCGAGGACGAGCAGTCGCGTGCCCTCAGGCAGCCCCAGGACCTGGTCGACGATCTGCTGGACGGTCTGGCGCTCGATCGGGTGGCCGTTCGGGCAGTGCGGGATGCCGATCCGGGCGAAGAGGAGCCGGAGATGGTCGTAGATCTCGGTGACCGTCCCGACCGTGGAGCGCGGGTTCCGCGACGCGCCTTTCTGGTCGATGGAGATCGCCGGCGACAGCCCGTCGATCTGGTCGACGTCGGGCTTCTCCATCTGGCCCAGGAACTGCCGGGCGTAGGCGCTCAGGCTCTCGACGTAGCGGCGCTGGCCCTCGGCGTAGATCGTGTCGAAGGCGAGGCTGGACTTGCCGCTGCCCGACAGGCCGGTGATGACCACCAGCCGATCGCGCGGGAACTCGACATCGACGTCCTTGAGGTTGTGCTCGCGCGCGCCGCGCACGACGATCTGGTCCTGGGGCACGAATGAATTGTACGGGGTGGCGGCGAAACCGAACAGGTGTTCTCGCTCGCCCACGTCCCGATCGTGAACGTCATTCCTGCCAGCTCGTGACCTGTTCCCGCTGCTCCCCCGGCGCCGCGTTCCTTGGGTGCAGAGCGGCAGCCGATGGACGGTGCGGCGGCGGTCAGACCGCCCGCATCCCCAGAGTCATGACGTTGCTGGCGCCGCCGACGAGGCCTGCCGCGATCGTCGCGCCGATGACGATGATCGCGAGGATGCCCTCGAAGCGTCGCCCTCGGCGCTCCAGGACAACCGCGAGGGCGATGACGAAGGCGAGCAGCGCGATCTTGACGATCGCCGCCATCGGCAGGCCGTAGTCGCCGACCAGGCCGGCGACCAGCGGGTTGGCCTCCGCCCCGAGCC
>JBKPRF010000010.1:0-2159 GCA_046734475.1 Chloroflexota bacterium | reverse complement strand
GGAACGAGAACAGGGACTTCTTCGAGGCGGGCCCCTTGGCGGGCTTCGCCCCGGCGCGAGTCGCGGGCGCCGCCGTCGTGGCGGTGCTCGTCAGGGCCTGCGCCAGCCGCAGGATGTCCTGGCTCACCTGGGCTTCGCGATTGCTCAGGAAGAAGGGCACGCCGCGGTTCAATGCGTATACCACGCTCCGGCCGTCGCTCACCACCGTGTGGTCCACCTTTCGGCCGATCGAGTGCTCGACGTCGGCGACGCGGATGCCCAGGGTCGAGTCGGCCCGGTTGAGGACCAGGCGGATCTTGTCCTGGGCGTAGCCGAGCTGCTCGGAGACCTCGAGGAACAGCCGCATGTTCTTCACGCTGGTGATTTCGAGGGAGAGGAGCGTGAGGATCATGTCCGCCTCGTCGAGGACGGCGAGGGTCGGCTCGTTGAAGGTCGATGGGCAGTCGACGATGATCAGCTCGTGGTCCTGGCGCAGGCGCTGGAGGACCTTCTTGACCGCGAGCGGACCGATGAGCTCGGCCTGCTCCGGGCTCGGCGGCGCGAGGAGGACCTTGACGCCGGACGAGTGGGTGATCATGAAGGTCTCGAGCGACTCAGCCTCGCCGGCCTGGAGCTCGGCAGTCAGGTCGCCGATCGACTTGTTGCGGGGGTTCAGGTTCAGCAGCACGCCGACGTCGCCGAACTGGAACGAGGCGTCGACGAGAGCCACCTTGCGACCCGCCGCCGCGGCCGCGACCGCGAGATTCACGCCGATCGTCGTCCGGCCGACGCCACCCTTGGGGCTGAAGACCGCGACGACCATCGCCGGGGCCGGCCCGCCGTCCGCCGCTGCCGCGGCGCCGGCGGCGCCACCGCCGGCGGCGCTGACCGGAACCATCCGGCTCTGCTTCTCCCGCTCGCGGGCGTAGACCTGCCGGATCGACGCGGTCAGCTCGTCCGAGGAGAACGGCTTGACGAGGAACTCCCGGGCGCCGGCCAGCATCGAGCGGCGGAGGTAGTCCGCCTCGCCCTGGACCGACATCATCACGACGGCCGCGGTCGGGACCTGGGCCGCCAGCTGCTCGGTGGCGGTGATCCCGTCCATGCCCGGCATGTTGATGTCCATCAGGACGACGTCGGGCGTCATCGCGGTGGCCATCTCGATCGCCTCGAGACCGCCCGCCGCCGCCCCGACGACCTCGACGTCCGCCTCGAAGCCGAGCAGCTTCGACAGGTGGTCGCGCGTCTCCGGGATGTCGTCGACGATCAGGACCTTGATGCGATCGGCCATTGGCGCTTGGGGTCTCCGGGGTCTTGCTGGGCAGTGGCTATTGGAGCTTGTTGATGACCACGGTCGGCGGGAGGACGCCGTACTTCTCGATGAGCGTCCTGAGGATCACCCCGTCTGTCGCGACGGTCTCCGTATCATTCGGCGACCGATAGACCACGTCGATGGTTCCGGTCGTCCGGGTGAACAGCAGGACTTCTGCCTGCGCCGGCGTCACCGCAAGGACGAGGACCTTGCCGGTCGACGGGATCGGCGCGGCCGAAGGTGAGGGTGCGGCCTGGCCCTGCGCCGGAACGGGCGCCGGCGCCAGGTCGATGACGCCGATCACCTGGATGTTCTCGAGCAGCAGCGGCATCTTCACCGAGCGACTCGGGATCGTGACGCCAGGCGGCGGCCCAGAGAACGTACCGTCGGCATTCTTCAGCACCACGGGGACGTCCTGGCTGATGATCACGTCGACGTAGTCGCCGACCTGGACGAGATCGACCCCGCCCTTGCCGCCCTCGCCGTTGCTGTTGACCGTCAGCGAGAAGGCCCGCAGGCCCTTGCCCGGATCGGGGTGGACGGTCGCGGCGCCGCTGCTGGTGATCATCGCGGTCGTGATCTGCTGGCCGGCGGTCACCGAGACGAACACCTTCTGGCCGATCGCCTGCGACGGCACCTGCAGCGCGCCCGCGTTGACGGCGGAGATCGGCACGTTCTGCTGCGTCGTCACCATTTCCTGCGTCATGACCGTCCCGAGGGGGATGTCGACCGCGGCCACGACGACGTCGCGAGACGTCGCAGGCGTGGGCGTCGCAGTGGCCCCGATGCCGCCGCCGGGGCCGCCGTTCAGGAGCGCGATCACCACGATGAAGGTCAGCGCGGCGAGGAAGATGCCGGCGAGCATGAC
>JBKPRF010000009.1:0-2717 GCA_046734475.1 Chloroflexota bacterium | reverse complement strand
GCCTCGGCCTGCCTGCCGCCCCGGAGCCAGTACCGGATCTCACCTACGTCGCCGAGCTCAAGATCGACGGGCTGGCGATCACCCTCCGCTACGAGCGCGGACGCTTCATCCAGGGCGCGACGCGCGGCGACGGCTTCGCCGGCGAGGACGTGACCGCGAACCTCCGGACGATCGCCGCGGTGCCCGACCGGCTGGCCGAGCCGGCGACCCTCGATGCCCGGGGCGAGGTCTACATGCCGAAGACCGAGTTCGCCCGGATCAACGCCGAGCGAGCCGAGGCCGGCCTGCCCGAATACGCCAACCCGCGCAACTCCGGCGCCGGCTCGCTTCGCCAGAAGGACCCGGCCGTCACCGCGAGCCGCCAGCTGAGCACCTGGACGTACCAGCTGCTCGAGGAGGACGGCGCCGGCGCGGAGGTCGGCTCGCAGTCCGCGGCGCTCGCGCGCCTCGAGGCCCTGGGCTTCACGGTCAACCCGAATCGCGAGGCCGGGCTCGACATCGAGGCCGTCATCGCCTTCACCGAGGCCTGGCGCGACCAGCGTCACGACCTGCCGTACGAGACGGACGGCGTCGTCGTGAAGGTCGACCGGTTCGATCAGCAGGCCCGCCTTGGGATCGTGTCGAGGGCGCCCCGCTGGGCGATCGCCTACAAGTACCCGCCGGAGCAGGTCGAGGCGTTCCTCGAGGACATCGTGCCGTATGTCGGCCGGACGGGGACCCTCACCCCCGTTGCCCACCTGACGCCGGTGAAGGTCGCCGGCTCGACGGTCGCCCGAGCCACGCTCCACAACCTCGACGAGATCCGGCGCAAGGACATCCGGATCGGGGACACGGTCATCCTCCAGAAGGCGGGTGACGTCATCCCGGAGGTCGTCCGGCCGCTCGTCGAGCGACGGACCGGCACGGAGCGCGAGTACGAGATGCCCGCGGCGTGTCCGGTCTGCGGCACGGCGATCGCGCGCGACGAAGGCGCCGTACGCCACTACTGCCCGAATCTCGCCTGCCCCGCCCGGGTCTCGCAGGAGTTCGGCCTGTTCGCCGGCGGGATGGACATGGAGGGTGCCGGCTGGCACGTCCTCGAGCAGCTGCTCCAGCGCGGTCTCGTGAAGACTCGCGGCGACTTCTACCGGCTCTCGATCGACGACATCGAAGGGCTCGACCGGTTCGCCCGCAAGAGCGCCGAGAACCTCCACCGGAACATCCAGAAGGCACGCCGTCGCCCGCTCGAGCGGGTGCTCGCGTCGCTCGGCATCCCGCAGGTGGGCTGGACGACGGCTATCGAGCTCGCGGCCTGGCTCGCGACCGAAGTCCCGGCGGACGACGATGCCAGCGGGGCCCCGCAGCTGGTCGGGCGGGATTGGCTCGAGCGGGCCGCCGCGCACCTCGAGCGAGTCGCCACCGACGAACCGACCCGGTTCGAGGAGATCGCCGGGGTCGGGCCGCTCGTCGCCAGCGCCCTGGCCGCGTGGTTCGCCGACGGCGGACCCGGTCGCGCCGTGCTCGACGACCTGGCGGATGCGGGCCTCGAGGTCGAGCTCCCCGCGCCCCGACCGGCGGGTGCGGCCGAGGGCCCGCTGGCCGGTAAGACGGTCGTCGTGACCGGCAGCCTCGAGGGCTACAGCCGTGAGGAGGCCGAGGCCGCGATCCGGGCGGCCGGCGGCAAACCTGCCGGATCCGTGTCGAAGAAGACCGACTATGTGGCTGCGGGGCCGGGCGCGGGCTCGAAGCTCGCGAAGGCCGAGGAGCTCGGGATCCCGGTGCTGGACGCCGAGGGCTTCCGGGCGCTGCTCGAAGGGAGGACGCCGTGACATCGCCTGATCCGGTTCGCCAGGCGCAGGCCTATCAGGATTCGCTGCTCGCGGCGCTCGGAGACGACGACCCAGCCGAGGCCCAGGCCACGACGCCCGATCGGATCCGTCGGCTCATCGCCGAGGCCGCCGACGATCTTCGGACGCGGCCCGAGCCGAAGGAATGGTCGGTCCTCGAGTGCATCGGCCACGTCGCGGATGCCGAGACCGTGATGAGCGCCCGCTATCGCTGGGTCCTCGCCCACGATGAACCGGAGATCGTCGGCTACGACCAGGACCTGTGGGTCGACGGTCTGCGCCACAACGACGACGACGCGGCCGACCTCCTGGCCGTGTTCGAGGCCAATCGGGCGGCGAACATCCGGCTCTGGCAGCGCAGCACGCCGGCGCAGCGGGCGCGGGTCGGGATCCACCGCGAGCGCGGCCGCGAGAGCTTCGAGCTGATGTTCAGGATGCTGGGCGGGCACGATCGAGTCCATCTCGACCAGGCCGATCGGGCGCTCGCCGCCGTTCGAGCCGCGCGCTAGCGAGGACCCTGGCGGCCGCCGACGGTCTCCGCCGCGGACGTCAGTCGGTCGAGCTCGGCGGGGTCAAGCTCGAGGTCGGCTGCCAGGGCATTTGCCTCGAGCTGGTCGAGCGTGCGAGCGCCCGGGATGGCGACGACGTTCGGGTGGCTGATCAGCCAGGCGAGCGCCACCTGGGCCATCGTCGCATCGTGCGCGGACGCGACATCGCGGATCACGTCCCGGAGCGCCGCCACCCTTCGCGTACCCGGCCGACCCAGAGCCCGCCGGATCAGCCGAGCCGCGTTGCGGCGAGGGTGGTGGTGACCCGCCAGGAGGCCCTGCCCGAGCGGGCTGAAGGCGATGACCAGGCGATCGTTCGCCTGGGCGTACGGCACGAGCGTCC
>JBKPRF010000008.1:0-6126 GCA_046734475.1 Chloroflexota bacterium | reverse complement strand
CCGGTCGACCACCGACTCGAGCCGCTTCCGGAGCGGCGCATAGAGCGTCGCGACAATCAGCGTCGTGATGACGATGGCGGCGTCAGAGGCCTGGCCCGTCGCCGCGACGAATACCCGCTGGGCGAGCCCGACGGCCGCGGTGAACACGCCGGCGAGGATCGCGGTCAGCGATCCGTAGACGAGCGTTCGGTTGATCAGCCGATCGATCTCGTACAGGCGGTAGCGGCTGATCGCGATTCCGATCGCGACCGGCATGCAGGCGATGAGCACGAGGCCGAGCCCGAACAGGAGGTCGTTGAGGAAGGCCCCGAGCGGCAGGACGCTCACGACGAGACACGACACGGCAACGACCGCGACCAGCGCGAGCCATCGGATCTGGGCGGCGACGATCGGATCGGCGCGGCGGTACCGGACGATCAGCGACCCGAGGCCGCCCGCGAGGACGATGATCCCGGCGAGGTTCGCCACCGGGCCGATCACCGCGAGCGCCTCGCCGATCGCGCCGGGCGCGGCGAGCGGGTTCGCGACGCCCGGCAGCGCCGAGAGCTCGCCCGGGCTGAACAGCGAGGTCAGGCCGAACAGCACGCTGGCGACGATCGACACGCCGCCCACCCAGGCCCAGCGAGGGCCGAGCAGCCGATCCGTCGGGTAGAGCAGCAGGATCCATGTCACGGCGCTGCCGATGGCCGGGATGAAGAACACCTGCGAGATCAGGAGCATGGGCATTGCCGCGGGCAGCGAGGCGCCGGGCGGCAGCCCGACCAGCCCGTACGCATAGGTAAGGAGGCCGAAGCCGATCATCACGCCGAGCGTGATCAGCAGCCACGCGACACGCGTCCGCGGCCGACGCTGGATGATCAGCGCCCCCATCAGCGGATTGAGCACCACGGTCCCGAGGAACCCGATCGGGATCAGACTCAGATCGAGCCGGAACTCCGGGTCACCCGTCGACGAGAGCGTGACGATCCCGAGCGCCTCGGCGACGGCGGCGAGCGCGAGGACAACGGCTAGCTGCCGCAGGCCGCGATCCCGCCGGCCGTCCACGGTGGGCACTCCGATCGCGGCGGCGTCGGCGGTCATGGTCCGGATCGTCGGGAGGAGGCGGTCAGCCGAGGTCGCGGGTCACGTTCACGACGTCCTTGAGCTGCTCGATGCGGCCGAGGACGCGGGCGAGCTGGCTCACGGACGCCACCTGGAGCGTGGCCCGGACGAGGGCCGTGTGGTCGGGCCCGACCGAGACGTCGGCGGCGAGGATGTTGACCTTGGCCTCGGCCACGACCTGGGTGATGTCGGACAGGAGCCCGGTCCGGTCATACGCCTCGACCCGGATCGCGATCGGATAGGTCTGGGCCGGCGCGGCGTCCCACTCGACCTCGATGAGCCGGCCGACCTCCCGCTCGTTGAGCACCGTCGGGCAGCTCCGGAGATGGACCGTCACGCCCTTGCCGCGGGTGATGAAGCCGACGATCGGGTCGCCCGGGATCGGGTGGCAGCAGCGGGCGAACCGGACGAGCAGGTCGCCGACGCCCTTGACCCGGACCCCGCCGGCGCGGGCCGGCTGCGGTGCCGGGGCGACGGTCGGGAGCGTGAGCTGCGTGTCGTCGACCACGCCGAGCCGCATGACGACCGACTGGGGGCTGATCGCGCCGTAGCCGATCGCCGCAAGGAAGTCGTCGAGCGAGTCGTGGTTGTACTGGTGGGCAACCTCGATGAGCTTGTCCTGGCCGACGGCGGCGCTCGAGGTCCGGGCGAGGCGGCGCAGCTCGCGATCGAGGGACTCGCGCCCGTGGACGATGTTCTCGTCACGCTCCTGGCGCTTGAACCATTGCCGGATCTTCTCCCGGGCGTGCGAGGTCCGGACGAGGTTCAGCCAGTCGCGTGACGGGCCGTGGCCGACCTTCGTGGTCACGATCTCGACGATGTCGCCGTTCTTGAGCCGGTAATCGAGCGGGACGAGGCGGTTGTTGACCTTGGCCCCGATCGTCCGGTGGCCGACGTCGGTATGAATCCGGTAGGCGAAGTCGAGCGGCGTCGCGCCGGCCGGCAGGTCCTTGATCTCGCCCTTCGGGGTGAACACGAAGACCTGGTCCTGGAAGATGTCGAGCTTGATGCCCTCGACGAACTCGGTGGCGTCGCTGACGTCGCGCTGCCAGTCCATGAGCTGGCGCAGCCAGGCCAGCTTGGCGTCGTAGTCGCGCTCGGCCTTCGAGCCCTCCTTGTACCGCCAGTGGGCGGCGATCCCGACCTCCGAGACCTGGTGCATCGCGTGGGTCCGGATCTGGATCTCGAGCGGCTTGCCGTCGAGGGCGATGACCGCCGTGTGGAGCGACTGGTAGAGGTTGTTCTTCGGAACGGCGATGTAGTCGTCGAACTGGCCCGGGATCGGCCGCCACAGGGCATGGACGATGCCGAGCGCGGCGTAGCAGTCCTTGACCTCGTCGACGAGCAGCCGGATCGCGTAGACGTCGTAGATCTCGCCGAACTCGGCGCTCTTGCGCTGCATCTTTTTCCAGATCGAGTAGATGTGCTTCGGGCGGCCCTGGAGATCGGCAGTGATGCCCGCCGCCTCGAGCCGCGGCCGGAGCTCGTCGATCGCCCGCTCGATGTAGCTCTCGCGGCCCTTGCGGCGCGTGTCGAGGAGCTTCGCCAGCTCCCGGAAGCGGACCGGCTCGAGGACCTTGAATGAGAGATCCTCGAGCTCCCACTTGACCTGCCAGATGCCGAGGCGCTCGGCCAGCGGGGCGTAGATCTCGAGGGTCTGGCGGGCGATCCGGAGCTGCTTCTCGGGCGGCAGCGCGGCGAGCGTCCGCATGTTGTGGAGGCGATCGGCGAGCTTGATGAGGACGACCCGGATGTCGTCCGCCATCGCCAGGAACATCTTCCTGATGTTCTCGGCCTGCTGCTGCTCGTGGCTGAGCGTCGAGAACTTCGACAGCTTCGTGACGCCGTCGACGAGGTGCGCGACCTCGGACCCGAAGCGCTCCTCGATGTCCGGCAGGTCGTAGCCGGTATCCTCCGGGACGTCATGGAGGATCGCGGCCTGGATCGCGATCGGGTCGATGTCGATGTCGGCGAGGACCTGGGCCGCGGCGATCGGATGGGTGACGTACGGCTCGCCCGAGGCTCGGCGCTGGTCGCCGTGGGCCTCGACCGCGAAGGCGATCGCCCGCTCGATCGCGCCGACGTCGGCGGCCGGCTCCTCCCGGCGGATCGTCTCGATGAGCCCGGCCGCGGCCGCCTCGACCGGCGATGGCGCGGGCTTGGCGCGGGCCGAGGCCCGGCCATTGGTCTTCGGCGGTGCTTCGCGGCTCGCCGGCCGCCGGGCACCGCTCCGCGTCCGCCCCGAGGCGGTCTCGGTCCTGGTACGCGGCGCAACCATCGTGGAAAAGTCTAGCGCGAGGCGAATCCCATCTCGGTGAGGAGCGCCTCGGCGACCTCGCGGTCATTCCACGGCTCGGGCCCGCCGGCCCGCATCATCGCGGTCTCGTGGCCCTTGCCGGCGAGCAGCACGACGTCGCCCGGTCGGGCCCGCCGGAATGCCTCGGCAATCGCCGCGCGGCGGTCGCCGATGACGAGCAGGCTCACGCCGCGGCGCGCCCCGCCGGCCTCGGCCCCGCGCGCCACCTCCTCGGCGATCGCGTCGGGGTCCTCGGTCCGGGGATCGTCCTCGGTGACGATCACGAGCCGGCTGTTGCGGGCGCCGGCCTCACCCATGAGCGGCCGCTTGCCGACGTCGCGCTCGCCCGACGAGCCGAAGACGCTGATCACGCTGCCACCGCGCGGCTCGGCGAGCGCCCGCAGCTCGCCGGCCACGGCATTGATCGAGCCCGGTGTGTGGGCGAAGTCGACGACGACGTGGAACGGCTGGCCGTGATCGACCGCCTCGAGCCGGCCGGGCACGCCGCGGACCGTGGCGAGACCGGCCGCGACGGACTCGAGGTCGAGGTCCCATCCGGCGGCGAGCGCGATCACCGCGAGGGCGTTCATCGCGTTGTACCGGGCGCCGATCCGGAGGCTGACCCGGAGCTCGCGACCACCGACGTCGGCCACGAACCGGCTCGACGAGGCGTCGGCCTCGAGGCCCGTCAGGCGGACGTCCGCAGCGGCCCCCTTTCCGAAGGTGATGGCCCGCGCGCCGGCGCGTGTCGCCGCCTCGATGAACGCCGCCGCCGTCGGATCGTCGGCGTTGACGACGCCGAGTCCCGGCCGGCCGTCCTTGGCGATGTCAGGGAGTCGCTCGAAGAGGCTCCGTTTCGCGGCCGCGTAGGCCTCGAAGGTCCCGTGGAAGTCGAGGTGCTCATGGGACAGGTTCGTGAAGATCGCGGCGTCGTAGGCGACGCTCCCGACCCGTTCCTGGGCGAGCCCGTGGGAGCTCGTCTCGATGACGACGGCCCGCTGCCCGGCGTCGACGGCCTGGCGCAGGAGGCCGTGGAGGGCGATCGCGCCCGGTGTGGTGTTCGGGATGTCGTTGGGCCGCATCTCGCCGCCGACCTGGGTGCCGATCGTGCCGATGAGGGCCGTCGGCCAGCCAACCGCCTCGAGCGCGGCGGCGGCCAGGTACGTCGTCGTCGTCTTGCCGTTCGTGCCGGTGACACCGACAACGGTCAGCTCGTGGCTCGGGTCGCCGAACCACCACGCGGCGGCCGATGCGAGGGCCCTCGGGCTGTCATCGACGACGATCCGGGGCGATGACGGGTCCGCGCCCGCCACCTCGCGATCGAGGACGACGGCGGCGGCCCCGCGGGCGAACGCCTGCTCGACGAAGTCGTGGCCGTCGACGTGGAGGCCCGGCACGGCGACGAAGAGGTTGCCCGGCTCGACCATGCGGGAGTCGTCCGCGATGCCGGTGATCGCCAGGCTGGCGCTCTGGCGCTCGTCCGGCTGGACCTGGACGAGGCGGCCGTCCGCCCGCAGCCGCTCGAGGAGATCGCCGAGCGGGAGGTTCACGCCGCGCCCGTGCCGTCGTCGCTCGCGCCGCCCGACCCGAGCCGGCGCCGGAGCCGGCCGACGATCCCGCGCGCCCGGACGGCGGCCTCGAAGATCGCCCGACCGGTCGGGTTGACGACGAGGTCCCAGGCACCGACGTATTCGACCTCGCGACCGCCCCAGCCCGCCTTGAAATGAGCGATTCCGGGGGTCGGCAGGCCCCACGCGTCGTAGGTCCGGTAGCCCGCCGCCCGGGCCCGTTTGAGGATCTCCCAGTTGAGCGCGTACTTCGCCTCGATGTCCCGGCCCTTCGGCGTCGTCCCGCCGTAGAGGGCGACGATCCGCGGCCCCCAGCCGACGAGGAACGACGCCGACACCACCTGCCCATCGGCCTCGGCGAGCACGAGCATCGCCCGGTCGTGGGCCGCGTAAGCCGACCACAGGTCGCGGAAGAAGCCCTCGCTCCGGAACGGCAGGCCGACTCGCTCCATCGTCGTCGCCAGGACCCGATGCAGGTCGGGCACCCGCTCCGCGCCGCCCGTCGTGACGGTCACGCCATCGCGCTCGGCCCGCCGGACGAGCTGCCGGGTCTTCTTGCGGACGTCGGCCCAGAGCTCCTCTTCCGACCGGTCGAGGGCGATGACCCGCGTCGACCGGGGCTGGATGTCCGGCGCTCGACTCCAGCCGGCGTCGCGCAGGGCGGCGGCGATCGAGCCGTCGGGGTCTTCGACCTCCGGATCGATCCGGAGATGCGCGATCCCGAGGCCGGACGCCGCGGCCCGGGCTCCTTCGGTGAACGCCCCGATCGCGGCCCGATCGATCGGCCCGGCGGCGACCGGTCCCCGCGCCGCGTAGCCGAACCCGGCGGGCAATGGCCGCGGGCGTCGGACGAGCACCTGCGCCCCGATCGGACCCGCGGGCGCATCGACCGCGATCCGGGCCGCGCGCCAGCCGTTCGGGCGCTTGACCGCGGCCCACGGCGTCGCCTGGAGGAACGAGGGCGCCGAGGCCGAGGCGACGAACCGGTCCCAGGCCGCCGGGTCGGACCGCAAGCCGTCGGCGGTCGGGGCAGGCGGGGGCCGGCGTGCGTTCGCGTCGCGCTCGGTCGTCATCGCGGCCGTCCGATCCCGACGCTCCTGCCCGCCGCGCCGATCGCCCGGCCCAGGGCGTAGCGCCACGGACGCGCGACCCGCTCCTGGG
>JBKPRF010000007.1:0-5212 GCA_046734475.1 Chloroflexota bacterium | reverse complement strand
CTGTTCACCCCGGCGAGCGCCGCGAGCAGCGCCGACCCGAACGTCTCGGCGCCCGCCTGGGCGTCGACCTCCTTGGCCTCCGAGAGGGCCATGTAGGACTGCGTCGGCAGGCCGAGCGACTTCGCGACGGCCACGTAGGCGGTGTCGAGCTGGAGGGCCTCGATGGCGGACATCGGCGACGACGCGATCTTCATGTGGAAGGTCGCCGGCGCGCCGCCGAAGAGGACCGGGGCGCCGGGCCGGACGATCTGGGCCATCGTGATCCCGGCGAGCACGTCGACCGTGTGGAAGACCGTCGCCCCGACGACCGTGACCGGCGCGATCAGCCCCATGAGCGTGACCGGCACGATCTCGACCGCGATCCCGGCCTCGACGCAGTCGATGAGGTTCTGGCAGGAGTCCTCGCTGTACCGGAAGTTGCCGGTCGCGGTGATCGTGAAGATCGACATCGGCCGGGCCCGGAGGTCGTCGCGCGAGGCCCGGAACAGCGCCATGAGCTCGACCATCCGCTCGGTGCCGTGCTCGCTGAAGGCGCCGGAGACGATCGGGCGCTTGGTGTTCGACAGCGCCAGCCGGAGGCGCCACGCGTCGGACACCTGGGGCTCGATGTCGTCGTTCGTCGAGAAGGCCGTCGCGAGATAGGCGATGTGCTCGAGCCCGTCGCCGAGCCGGATGTAGTCGACGAAATCGGCCGTGTTCGCGAGGCGGACCTCGCCGGTCCGATGGTCGAGCACCTTCAGGCCCGACGAGCCCGGCACGAAGTGGACTCGATCGCCGCCGATGTCGGCGTGGGGGTTGCCATCCCGGTCATAGAGCGTGAATGACGACGGCGCGGACTCGATCGCCCGCTCGACGACCTCGGGCGGAAAGAGGATCCGGCCCGCGTCGCTCTGCGGCAACCCGGCATCGAGCAGCCGCTGCCGGAGTCCCGGCCCGCGGATCTCCATTCCGACCTCGGCCAGGATCCGCTTCGCCTCCTCGACGATCGAGGCGGCGAGCGCGGGATCGAGGACCTCGAGACGCGGGCGCACGCCCGCGAGCCTAGCCGACGCCCGAGGTCGTCAGTCGAGCGGGATCCGCTCGTGCCAGTGCGGGACGTGGACGCGGAAGCCGAGCGCCTCGACCTTCGGGCGCAGGGCCTCCTGCGCCTCGGGGTCACCGTGCACGAGGAACACCCGCTTCGGCCGCGGCTGGGTGAATCCGCCGAGCCAGGCGAGGAGACCGGGCTCGTCGGCGTGCGACGAGAAGCCGCTGATCGAGCGAATTTTGCAGCGGACCTGCCTGATCTGGCCGTCGAGCCTGACCGTCTGGGCGCCCTGCTGGAGATGCGAGCCGAGCGTCCCTTCGCCCTGGTAGCCGACGAACAGGATCGTCGCCGTCGGATCGTCGATGATCCGCCGGAGGTGGCCGACCACGCGGCCGCCGGTGAGCATCCCGTTCGAGGCCACGATCATGAACGGCCGTGGCGAATCGAGGATCCGCATCGAATCCTTGACGTTGTTCGTGACCGTCTGCTTCGGGTAGTCGAGCGGCGTCGCCCCGGCCTGGAAGAGCTTCGACGTCTCGGCGTCGTAGTACTCCGGGTGGCGGCGGTAGACCTCGGTCGCCTTCGAGGCCATCGGCGAGTCGAGGAACAGCGGCAGCATCGGGATGCGACCCTCCTCGAGGAGCCGATCGAGCTGCCACACGACCTCCTGGGTCCGCCCGATCGCGAACGACGGCACGAGCAGCACGCCGTCGGCCTTGGCCACGAGCTGGACCGTCTCGGCCAGGATCCGCACCGCCTCGTCCTGGGGGTCGTGCTCGCGGCCGCCGTACGTCGATTCGCAGACGACGTAGTCGGCGCCGCCCTCGCGAGTCGGGTCGCGGATGATCGGCGCGTCGTGGCGGCCAAGGTCGCCCGAGAACACGATCGTGATCTCCGGGCCACCGTCGGCGTCCTGGACCCGGAGCCGGATGATCGCCGAGCCGAGGATGTGGCCGGCGTCGTTGTACGTGGCGTGAACCCCCGGTGCGACCTCGAGCTCGTGGTCGTAGGCCACGGCCTTGAAGCGCGGCAGGACCGCGGCGGCGTCGTCCTCGGTGTAGAGCGGGGCGTCGAGATCGACGGCCATCTCCGGCGGCTCGGTCCGCATGAGCGCCTCGGGATCCGGCGGCGGGCCGTCGTGCGGCTCGACGCTCGTCGCGACGTGCTCGCCGGTGGCGATCGAGCCCGGCGCCGGGGCCTCCATCGAGACGGTGGCCCCGGCCGGCACGCCCGCGACGGCGGGCATGCCGATGACGTCGCCGGAGTGAGCCAGCTCGAGCGCCGCCTCGTACGCCCGGGCCTCCTTGGCATCGTCGGCCGCGACGAGGTCGGGATGGCGCTTCTCCCAGCGCATCTCGCGCTTGGCGAACTCCTCGTGGAGCCGGCCGGAGTCGAGCAGGACGAGCGTCGCCAACTCGATCGTGCCCATCGTCGCGAGGATCGGCCCCTGGTAGCCGCGCTTCACGAGCAGCGGCAGCCGGCCGCAGTGGTCGAGGTGGGCGTGGGTCAGGAGGACCGCGTCGAGCTCGGCGACGTCGAACTCCGGCGGGACGCGGTTGCGAATCGACTCGTTCGGCATGCCCTGGAACAGGCCGCAATCGATGAGGACCTGGGCCCGGCTCGTCCGCAGCAGGTACTGCGAGCCCGTGACGGTGGTCGCACCGCCAAGGAAGGTCAGATCCACGAATCGAGTGTGACAGGAGACATCAGAACGCCGCGCGACATCGTGGCCGTTGCGGAATCGCGCCCATGGCAATCCGGCTCGGGGGGTCGCACCCGGCGGAGGTGGCCGTAGCCGCAACCGCTCATTCCACCCGGAATGACATCCGTCACGACCGCGTTCGGCCGCTCGCCAGATCTGCCCACACGGTCACAGCGCCACGCAGGGTCGGAGCCGGGCTCATTCCTCCCGGAATGGCCGCACGCCGCGCGCCGCGCGCCGCAGGCCCGCGCCCGTGGCAATCCTCGCGGGGCACGCCGCAGCGACGATCAGCGCGGGAGGATCGCAGCCGCCGCGACGGGGCCGGCGACCAGCGCGTCGACGGCGATCGCGACGAACAGCAGCGTCAGGTAGACGATCGACCAGCGATACAGGCGGATCGCCTGGGCGGTCGAGGCCTCCGGCGAGGTGCCCTGGCGCCACAGGATCCAGGCCCGCCACAGGAAGATGGCGCCGAGGACGACCGCCGCCACGAGGTAGATCGGGCCCATGTTCGCGACGAGCGCGAAGACGATCGTGAGGGCGACGAGGAGGATCGTGTACAGCCCGATCTGGCGGCTCGTCTCGGCGATCCCGCGGACGACCGGCAGCATCGGCACCTTCGCCGCCGCGTAGTCGGCCCGGATCCGGAGCGCGAGCGCCCAGAAGTGGGGCGGCGTCCAGTAGAAGACGACGAGGAAGAGCAGGAGCGCCGGCAGCCCGACGTTGCCCGTCACCGCAGCCCAGCCGATGACCGGCGGCAGCGCACCCGCCGCGCCGCCGATGACGATGTTCTGCGGCGTCGTCCGCTTCAGCAGCACGGTGTAGACGACGACGTAGAAGCCGATCGCGAGGAGCGTGAGCCCCGCGGCCAGGAGGTTGACGGCCCAAGCCATCGCGCCGACGGAGATGATGCCGAGGGCGACCCCGAACAGCATCGCCCGCTCAGGCGGGACGCTCGCCGCCGGCAGCGGCCGCCGGCGGGTCCGGACCATGAGCGAGTCGATATCGCGCTCGAGGTACTGGTTGATCGCATTCGCCGAGCCGGCGGCCAGCGTCCCGCAGACGACCGTCCAGACGGTGAGCCGGAGCCAGTCGCCGAGCTCGATCCCAGGCACCCAGCGTGTCGCGAGGACCATCGCCGGGACCGTCGTGACGAGCAGCAGCTCGATGATTCGCGGCTTCGTGAGCGCGACATACGCGGTGATCGTGTCCCGCAGGGTGCGCGGGCCGGTCGTCTCGCCGGACCGCCCGGTCGCGTCGCTCGCCCCGACGCCCGATTCCCCGGGGACGAGGACCGCCTCCGAGCGCGCCTGGTAGTACGCCCAGATCGCGAGGCCCGCGGCGCCGCCCCAGATCAGGGCGCCGAACGCGACGTGCAGCGTCTGTGTCCACGGCGCGAGCCCGAGCAGCACCTGCAGCCCGCCCACGATGACCTGGAGGATGTAGAGGCCGAGCAGGAGGACCGCGAAGCGGGCCATGAGCGGCCGCTGCGCGCGGGATCGCCAGGCCGCGACCGCCACGGCCACGAGGATCAGCAGGACGACGGCCGCGGCGTAGCGGTGCAGCTCGTGGACCGCGTAGAGCGCGGCGACGTCCGGCGGGGTGTCCGCGCCGATCGCCTGGAACGAGCCGTTCATCAGCGGCCAGTCGGGGAAGACCAGCGCGGCGTTCCGGGCCGTGACGTTCGAGCCGAAGAGCAGGAGGAGGAACGTCGCCGCGGCGCCGAACGTGGCCAGCAGCGTGAACCGCTGGCTCGCGCCGCGGGCCGGCAGGCGGCCGGGATACCAGGCCCGGACCAGCAGGTAGACGAGCAGGCCGACGAGCGCCATCGCCGTCGCGAGATGGGCGGTGACCGACTCGCCGGTGTTGCCCAGCCGGACCGTCTCCTGGCCGAGCCACGCCTGGAAGCCGACGAGGAGGACCGCGCCGACCGACGGCCAGAGGATCGAGCGCCGGTCGCGGTGGTCCCGCCAGGCGACCACGGCCATCGCGAGCACCAGCAACCCGATGATGGCGGCGACGGTCCGGTGGAGCCACTCGATCCAGACATGGCCGTCGGCGTCGAGGCCCGGCAGGAACTGGCCGGCGAAGCAGCCGGGCCAGTGTGGACAGGCCTCGCCCGAGCCGGTCGCTCGGACGACGACGCCGATCGTGACGAGCAGGAACACGGTGGCGACGGTCGCGGCAGCCAGCCGCTGGAAACGGGTCACGCAACCTCCGGGGACGGGCCGCCGGATTCTACCGTGCAGGCGGTTGACCGCTAACCTGTCGCCGATGCTCCGTCGGTTCCCCCACGCGTCGAGTGGCTTCCGCGCGGCCACCGCCGCGATCTGCCTGGTGTCGCTCGTGCTCGCAGGCTGCGCGGCCGGGGGCGGCGCGAGCGCCTCGGGCGGCGCCAGCCAGCCGGTCGGATCGGGCGCCGCGGGCTGCCAGACCGCCCCGGCGCCGGGCAACCTGCCCGACTGGCAGCCGCCGGCCAAGGC
>JBKPRF010000006.1:0-8813 GCA_046734475.1 Chloroflexota bacterium | reverse complement strand
GATCCGCGGCGGAGGCTTCGACATCGCGGCCGTCCAGACGAACGGCAAGGACGCGACGAGCGCCTCGGTCGAGGTCACGGTGCCTGACAGCGCATCCGGCAAGTCGACGATCACGCTGACCGCGAAGGCCCTCGGCGAGACCGTCGTGCTGCCGCTCGACATCGACGTGCAGGCCTCCGCGGGCGGGCAGGTCACGCTGACGACCGACGTCCCGAGCCAGAAGGGCTCGTCGTCGACGACCTTCACCTTCAACCTCACGATCGACAACAGCACCTCGCAGGACCAGACCTTCTCGGTCAACGCGCAGGGCCCCGATGGCTGGACGACGACCGCCACGCTCACCGGCAGCTCCCAGGCGGCCAGCGCGGTCGTCAAGGCGGGCAGCTCGGCGAGCGTCAGCATCTCGGCGAACCCGCCCGACGGCGTCGCGGCCGGCCAGTACCCGATCGACGTCACGGCCACCGCCGGCGGCAAGGAGTACAAGGCCCAGCTCGGCATCGAGATCACCGGCAGCTACACGCTCTCGATGTCGACGCCGAACCAGGTCCTCAGCAACTCCGGTGCGGCCGGCAGCCCGACGACCCAGCAGCTCGTCCTCACGAACAACGGGACGTCGGACGTCACGAACGTGAACCTGACCGCGACGGGCCCGACGAAGTGGAAGTTCGACTTCGACCAGAAGACGATCGCCTCCATCCCGGCCGGCCAGCAGGTCACCGTCAACGCGACGATCACGCCGTCCAGCGACGCGATCGCCGGCGACTACGACATCACCTTCAACGCCGGCGGCGACCAGTCGACGAGCGCCACCCAGCAGATCCGGTTCACGGTCCAGACGTCGATCCTCGGCGGCCTCATCGCGGTCGTGATCGTCGTCCTGCTCGCGGCGGGGCTCTGGTACGTCTTCCGCCGCTACGGCCGGCGATGAGCCCGGTCGCACGTCGAGCGGCGGCCGGGGTCGGCCCGACCTCCCGTCGCTCGCGCCTCAAGGCGCGCGCGGCCCGGATCGCGGAGACCGGCGCGTCGGCCGCACCGATCCTCACCCGCGGGCTGACGAAGGAGTACGGCGACATCGTCGCCGTCGATTCGCTGGACCTCGAGATCAATCCCGGCGAGATCTTCGGGCTGCTCGGCCAGAACGGCGCCGGCAAGACGACGACGATCCTCATGCTGCTCGGCCTGACCGAGCCGACCTCGGGTCGCGCCCGCGTCGTCGGCCTCGACCCGGCCCGCGCGCCCCTCGAGGTCAAGCGCCGGGTCGGCTACCTGCCCGACAGCGTCGGGTTCTACGGCGCGCTCACCGGGCGTCAGAACCTCCGCTACACCGCGAGGCTCAATGCCCTGCCGGCAGCCGAGGCCGAGGCGAAGATCGACGAGGTCCTCGAGCAGGTCGGGATGCGCGACCGCGCCGACTCGCGGACCGAGGAGTACTCGCGCGGCATGCTGCAGCGGCTCGGCATCGCCGACGCGCTCGTGAAGTCGCCCGAGATCCTCATCCTCGACGAGCCGACGGCGGCGATCGACCCGATCGGCGTCGTCGAGATCCTCGACCTGTTGCGACTCCTGGCCGACGACCAGGGCATGACGATCCTGCTGTCGAGCCATCTGCTCTCGCAGGTCCAATCCACCTGCGACCGCGTCGGGATCTTCGCCGCGGGCCGGCTCATCGGCGTGGGGACGGTCGAGGAGCTGTCGCACCGCTTCGGCGAGACGGCGGCCCGGATCGAGGTCACGCTCGACGGCGCCGGGGACGCCGCGGCACGGGAGCACGCGCAGACAACGCTGAAGGCGGTCCCGGGCGTGACCCGCGTGCTCGCCCCCGAGCGGCCGCGGGAGCCATGGACGCTCCTGGCCGCGCCGGACCGGGCTGCCGCCGTGCGGGTCGCCACGCTCGCGGCGGCCGCCAGCGAGGGACTCGGCCTCACCGCGATCCGGGAGATCGAGCCGTCGCTCGACGACATCTACCGCCGGGCGTTGCACGATCGCGGCCTGGCCGGGAGGGCGGCATGACCGCCGAGGCCCCGCCGATGACCAGCGAGACCCCGCCGATGGCGGCGCGAGCGCCGCGCAAGCTGCCCGCCGGCTGGCGGGTCGTCGCCGCGAAGGAGTTCGCCGACTACATCGGCAGCGTCCGGTTCTACGTGTTGCTCGTCGTCCTCGGCGTCTCGGCCCTCATCCCGCTCTACTTCGTGGCCGAGAGCATCCGGTCCGCCGCGGCCTCGGCGAGCGGCTCGCCGGCCATCTTCCTGGCGTTGTTCGTGCTGGGTCCGGCGAACGTCGACCTCGGGCCGATCAGCCTCACGGTCCAGGCCTTCGTGGCGATCGCGGCGCCGCTGCTCGGCGTCGCCTTCGGCTTCGACGCGGTGAACGGCGAGCGAGCCGAGGGCACCCTGCCGCGACTCCTCTCCCAGCCCATCCATCGCGACGACGTCATCAACGGCAAGTTCGCGGCCGGGCTCGCCGTCATCTCGCTCGGCCTGGCGCTGATCGTCGGCCTCATCGCCGCGTTCGGGATCTTCCGGCTCGGCATCGTGCCGAAGGTCGAGGAGGTCCTCCGGCTGCTCGGTTGGCTCGGGCTGACGATCCTGTATGTGGCGGTCTGGCTCGCGTTCGGGACGCTGCTGTCGGTCGTGATCCGGCGGGCGGCGACATCGGCTCTCGTCGGATTCGGCGTCTGGTTCTTCGTCGCGATCCCGATCGCCGGACCGCTGCTGGCCTCGCTGCTCGGTGGGTTCCTGGCCTCGGGCGCGACGACCGAGGCCGACTTCTACGGGACGATCCAGGGCGTCCAGCGGCTCCTTCCGGGCCAGCTCTACGCCGAGGCGTCGGCGGCGATGCTCCGGCCGAACGTGGCGTCGGTGAACTTTGCCGACATCTACTCGGCCCAGGCCCTGCCGATCCGGACGACCCTCCTGACGTTCGACCAGAGCCTGCTGCTCGTCTGGCCCCACATCGTGACGCTGTTCGCGATGGCGGTCGCCTGCTTCGTCCTGGCCTACATCCGCTTCATGCGCCAGGAGGTCCGGGCGTAACGAAGCGCGGTCCTCGGGACCCCTGCGCTCCTCACGCAGGTGGGGGGTAGCCGGTGATGCGGCGGATCTCGCGGTAGAGCGGGCGGAGGCGCTCGTACATCGCGAGATAGACCGACTGGTAGAGGTCCTCGTAGACCTTGGATGCGGTCGGGTCGGGCTCGAAGCGGTCGGCGATCCGGACCATCGCGCCGACGGCCGCGTCAGCGTCGCGGTGGACGCCGAGCCCGAGCATGACGTCGATGGCCGCGCCCAGGCCGGCGGCCTCGTGCGTGTGCGGCCGCGACGCCGGAACCCCGAAGACGTCCGCGAACAGCTGGACCGCGGCCCGCGACTGTGAGCCCCCGCCGCTGATCCGGAGCTCACGGATCGGCACCTTGCTCCGGCGGACCGTCCGTTCGGCACCCTCGCGGAGGGCGTACGCCAGGCCCTCGACGATCGCCCGGTAGACATGGGCTCGGCCGTGGACGTCGCCGAAGCCGAGGATCGCGCCCTTCGCCTCGGGCCCGGGGTAGCGGATGCCGGGCATCCAGTAGGGCTGGAGGACGAGGCCCATCGAGCCGGGCTGGGAGGCCTCGAGCAGGCTCTCGAAGAGGCCTTCCGGCGGGATGTCGAGTGCGGCCGCCTGGGCGACCTCGGCGGCCCCGAACTCGCGCTTGAACCACTCGACCATCCAGAAGCCGCGCAGGACCTGCAGCTCGACGAGCCACGCGCCGGGCACCGCCGCGGGGTACGGCGGCACCAGCGGGATCGCCTCGAGGTAGCGGCGGTGGGTCGTCCCGATCGTCGCGGTCGTCCCGAACGACAGGGCCGCGACCTCCGGGGTGACCGCCCCCGCGCCGAGCGCCTCGCACTGCTTGTCGCCGGCCGCGGCGATGAGCGGCGTCCCCGCGGCCACGCCGAGATGCGCCGCGGCGTCCGGCGTGAGCCCGCCGAGCGCGCCGCCCGGCGGCACGAGTCGCGGCAGCCACTCCCGCCGGAACGGCGCGACCTGCCATCTCCAGTCCCAGCGGGCGGCCCAGCGGGACCGCTTGAAGTCGAACGGCAGGTAGCCCACCTGGCTCGCGGTCGAGTCGACCCAGTCGCCGACGAGGCGGGCGGTCAGCCACGACGACAGGAGCCCGTAGCGACGAATCCGGGCGAAGACGTCCGGCTCGAAGCGATCGATCCAGTTCGCCTCGGCGTCGGCCTGGAAGCGAGCGACCGTCTCGCGCACGCCGCCGAGGCGGAAGGCGAGGCCCCACGGGCCGCCGACCGGCGGCAGGCCCTCGGTCCGGCGAGTGTCGAGCCAGACGATCGCGGGGCGAAGCGGCCGGCCATCGGCATCGGCGGCGACGATCGTCGTGCGCTGGGTGGTGAGGCCGACGCCGGCGACGGAGTCGGGACGCGCCGCCGGGCTCGCCCAGAGGAGCCGGCAGGCATCGCCGATCGCGGACCACCAGACCTCGGGATCCTGCTCGGCCCAGCCCGGGTGCGGCGCCACGTACGGCTCGATCGGCACGCGGCCCATCGCGACGAGATTGCCCGCGGGATCGAACAGGATCGCCCGGACGCTCTGCGTCCCGACATCGACCGCGAGGGCGTGATCCGCGGAGCCGCTCGACGCGCCCATCGCGGAGAGCATCCCAGATCACGCTCCCGGCGAAACGCCGAACGCGCGTCGAGCGACGGTCGCTCGCGCCTCCTGGGCTAGAACGGCGGCCACGGGATCGCGGGCCACTCCGGGTTGGGGCTCGGGAACACGCCGGCGGCGAGCAGCGCCTCGACACGGGCGACCGTGGCGTCGACCTCGGGGCCGTACAGGAGCTCGCGCAGCGAGGCCCCGAGGTCGCCGTCGAGCGCGGCTCGGACCGATCGGAGGACCCGCATCTCGGCTGGGTCGAAGGGCTCGCCCTCCCAGTGCCACAACAGGGTCCGGAGCTTCGGGACGGTGGAGAACGTGACGCCGTGGTCGACGGCATAGAGATGACCGCCGGGCACCGGCAGGAGGTGGCCGCCCTTCCGATCGGTGTTGTTGACGATCGCGTCGAAGACGGCGACCCGCCTGAGGCGCCCATCGCCGTCGCGCAGCAGGCCGACGACGTCGACCGACTCGTCGACGTCGATCCACTGCTGGAGCATGCCATCGCCGAACGGGCCGTCCCGGAGGAGGCTCGGCGGGACGATGCCCCAGCCCGTGGCCTCGGAGACCCGGAATGCCGCGACCTCGCGGCGAGTCAGCGTCCCCACGGGGAAGTCGAACAGCGGTCGCTCGCCACGGGTCGGCTTCCAGACCGCGAGCAGCTCGCCCGGTCCGAGCTCGACGACGGCCGAGCCGCCCTCGTCGTCGGTGACCGGCGCGGCCGATGGCGCCGATCCCGGCCGTCGCACGCGGACGACCATCGCGTTGTTCGACGAGCCGACGAGCCGCCCGATGACGTCGAGCTCGCCGTCCCGCAGGGCGGCCAGGACCTCAGCCGACGCGGGCGTGGATTCGGTGGTCAGTTGACGTAGGTGCCGTTCTTGCGGGGACAGATGTGGCCGGTCGGATCGAGGGGGTTGCCGCACAGGGGGCACGGCGGCCGTCCGGCGCGGACGACCCGGAAGGCTCGCTCGACGAAGCTCCGTGCCGCGTCGGCCGTCAGCCGGACCCGGAGCAGGTCGGGGCCGTCCTCGTCCTCGTCGTCGATCTCGATCGCCTCGGCCTCGGCGTCGGGATCGCCGTCGGCGTCCGACTGGGCCCGAGCCTCGATGAGGATCCGCTCGTCCTCGCCGTCCCAGCCGAGCGTCAGGGTGCTCGCCCGGAACGCCTCGTTGAGCGGCTCGTCGAGGGGTGTCTCGTCGGGGTCGATCGGGGTCGGCGGGTCCTCGACGATGCCGTGCCGGTCGAGCTCGACAAGCAGCCGGCCGAGGCGCTCCGCGAGCACCGCGACCTGGGTCTTCTCGAGGGCGACGCTGACGACGCGAGGGCCGTCGCGGGCCTGCAGGAAGAACGTCCGGTTGCCCGGCTCGCCGATCGTGCCGGTCGAGAATCGATCCGGCAGGTCGAAGATGAAGAGGCGTCGCGGCACGCTCTGACTGTACCCGGATTCGATCTGGTGCCCGATCGCGGCCTCGGGCTCAGCGGCCGTCGCCGCGGGGTCACCCGGCGCCGCCGCCCTGCCTCAGCCGACCGAGACCTGGATGGCGTGGTGGCCGCGGGCCCCGTCCGGGGCGGGCGGGGACTGGTCCGGCGTCTGGACCTCGCCATTGCCATCGGTCGCCCTGACCTCGATCGAGTGGCCGCCGGCCACAGCATCCCAATCGACGACCCACTGGACCCAGGTGGCCTTGGAGATCGCCGCCGACAGCCGGGCCGGCAGCCAGTCGCCGCCGTCGATCGAGACCTCGACCTTGCTGATCCCGCGGTCCGGGGCCCAGGCGACGCCCGCGATCGGCACCCGACCGGCCGCGAGGCGCGCGCCGGAGCGGGGCACGTCGATCCGCGACTGGGTGAGGATCGGGGCCTTCTGGGCCCAGCCGAGCGGCACCCAGTAGGCCGAGAAGCGCTCGAACGTGGTGAGCTCGAGCTCGGCAAGCCACTTCGTCGCGGACACGTAGCCGTACAGGCCCGGGACGATGAGCCGCGCCGGATAGCCGTGGACCCGCGGCAGCGGCGCGCCGTTCATCCCGAGCGCGATCATCGGCACCCGCGACTCGTCCATCACCCACTCGACCGGCATCCCGACGGTGAAACCGTCGACCGAGCGACCCACCAGCTGCGTGGCCTGGGACTGGACACCGGCCATGGCGAGGACCCGTCGCAGCTCGACCCCGCGCCACGCGGCATTGCCGACGAGGTTCCCGCCGACCTGGTTCGAGACGCACGCGATCGTCACGTACTGCTCGATGATCGGCAGCTGGATGAGGTCGTTGTACGTGAGGGTCACGGCGTGATCGACCATGCCCTTCACGGTGAGCGTCCATGTCGCGATGTCGACGTTCGGCAGCAAAAGGGCGGTGTCGATCCGGTAGAACTGGTCGTTCGGCACGACGATCGGGGTCTCGCCCTGGATCCCGAGGTCTGCGCCGCTCGGGAGCTGCGCGGGCGAGCGCGGCTCGGGCAGGCCGCCGACCGGCGGCGGCCTGCGCTGGCCGGCGAGCAGGAGCTGGCCGCCGACCGTGGCGAAGGCCGACCCGACGGCGAGGGCCCCGCCCTGGATCAGGAGCGCCCGGCGGGTCCAATCGGGCATGAGCGCGGCTCTCGCGGCACCCGTCCGGCCCCTGGGCGCGACCGAGCCGGTCGCGAGCGAGACGAGGTGATTCAGGATCCAGATCCCGGCGATCGCCTCGACGCCCGCGGCGGCGGCCGCGAGAAGCAACGTCGCGTCGGGGTCGCCGATGGCGGCGACGAAGCCGAGCAGCGCGAAGCCGGCAATGACGATCGCCGCGACGTCCGGCCGCTTCTCGGCCGCGACGCCCAGGCCGGCGCCGATCGCCAGCGCCACGACGACGATGACGATCTCGAGGGCGAGCTTGTCGTTGGTCCCGAACAGGCTCGTGACGACATCCTTCGCGCCGGGCGGCTGGAGGGCGATGACGCCCCGGCCGATCGAGAGGATGGGTGAGGGGATCCCGGCGATGAGCCCGGCGGCGAGCTCGCCGACACCGATCGCCGAGGCGACGGCGACGATGCCGGCAAACGCCAGTCGCGGCCGGCTCCCGGCCGTCGTCTGGCTGGCGATCGTCGCGTCACGCACGTTCGATGGGAGACTACGCGCGGTTGCGTGACTCGGATGTGACGGCGAACCGGACGACGGCTGTCGGGGCCAGCTGGCCGAGCCGCGGGACGTCGGCGCTTGCCACGACAGCGATGACGGGATAGCCGCCCGTCACCCCGCCGTCCGGCATGAGCACCAGCGGCTGGCCGGCCGGCGTGAGCTGGATCGTCCCCGGCACCACGCCATGGCTGGGTCGGTCACCCGCGTCCGGCGCGACGTCGAGCAGGGGATCGGCCTCGAGGCGGAGCCCGCGCCGGTCGCTCGAGATCGACACGGTCCAGGCCGTCGCGAGGAAGGCCTCGAGCCGGGCGGCGCCGCCGGGCTCGGCGGCTGCCGGGCCGGGCAATATTCGGATCGGCGAGTCGGGCCGCTCCTCCGGCGGAAGCGGGGGCGCCTGGCCTACGGGACCGACGGCGACATCGAAGGCGGCGAGGACGTCGCCCGCCCGAAGCCCCCGCCCGTCAAGCCCGCCGAAGGCGCCGACGAGCGACGTCGAGCGGGACCCGAGCACGACCGGCACGTCGATCCCGCCGGCGACGGCGATGTACGCCCGGCAGCCGCGATCGGGATCTCCGGCCTCGGTGCATTCGACCAGCTCGCCGGCAGCGAGGTCGTGGGGGCGACCCCGCTCGAGCGCTCTCCCGCTCGGTTGGCGCACGGGCGCGAGGTCGGCACCCTCGAACGAGATCCTGACCTCCCGCAGCGCCCGGAGCGTCGGTCCGAGGAGGGTGGCCTCGAGCGCCGCCGAGCCGTCGTCGTTGCCGACAAGGCGGTTCGCGCGCCGCAGCGACTCCGCATCCGCGGCGCCGGCCGGCGGCACGCCGCGGTCCTCATAGCCCCGCCGGCCGAGGTCCTGCACGGTGAGCAGCAGGCCCGGCTCGATGACCTGGATCGTCGGGCTCGATCGGCCGTCGGTCATGGGCCGACCGGCACGAAGCGGACCCGGGCGCCAGCCGGCAGGAGGGCCGGCGGCTCACGCCGGGCGTCCCAGACCGCGAGGTCGGTGCGGCCGAGGACGTGCCAGCCGCCCGGACTGTCGATCGGG
>JBKPRF010000005.1:0-3886 GCA_046734475.1 Chloroflexota bacterium | reverse complement strand
CCCGGATCCGGTTGCCGGCCCCCAGCCGCCCGCCTGGCGGGTCACCCGCAGGCTGGCGACGGACGGGATCAGCGCCTCGGCGACAGAGCTCACGGCCGCCGAGTAGGCGTCGAGGATCGCGACGTCGTCCTCGTCGGGCTCGAGGGATTCCGCCGTCGGTCGTGCGGCGAGCGGTTCCGCGAGGGCCATCCGACTACGCCTCGCCGGTCGCCTCGCCGCCGGAGCCGACCACGACGGTCCGCTCCTCCAGGCCTCGGACGACCTTGACCTCGAACGGCGTCGATGCGCCAGCGAGGGCCTCGACCAGCTCATCGCCGTCGGTGACGGCCTTGCCGGCGACCTCGACGATGAGATCGCCCTGCTGGATGCCGGCCCGATCGGCGTCGCTGCCGTCCTCGACCCCGCGCACGAGCAGACCGTCCCGCTCCGGGAGGCCGACCGAGCGCCGGAGCCGCCGCGCGACGAAGGCCGGCGCCACCGCGACGCCGAGCCGGCGCCGCGAGGGCGATTCGCCCCGGCCGAGGGCGTCGATGCGCGAGCGCAGGTCGGCCTCGGCCGGGAGCGCGAGGTAGAAGCCCTCGCCGAGGCGGTTCGTGTTGAGGCCCAGAAGCTTCCCGCCCGCGTCCAGCAGCGCGCCGCCGGACGAGCCGGGCGCGAGCGGCGCGGTGTGCTCGATGCTGCCGGCGATCTTCCGGCCGCCGGGGCCGCGGAACGCCCGCGAGATCGCGGACACCGTGCCGAACGTGACCCGCGTGCCGCCACCCGAGGTGGCTGCCGCGCCGAACACCACGGTGCCGACCGAGGCCATCGAGCCATCCGCCCAGTCGAGCGGCTTGGCACCGGCGGTGTCGACCGAGATGACGGCGAGGTCGCCGTCGACATCGATGCCGGCGAGCTGGCCGCGGGTCGATCGGCCGTCGGCGAAGGTCACCGTGACCTCGTCGCCGCGGACGTTGTGAGCATTCGTGAGGACCTTGCCGTCGGCCAGGACGACGCCCGAGCCGCGCTGGCGCGAGCCGATGCCGACGATCGAGGTGGAGACGCGGTCGGCGACCGCAGTGAGGGCGGACTGGAGCTCGTCGATGGCGCTCATTCGCTGGGTTCTCCTGGGGCTGCAGCTTGAATTGGAGTAACTTGTGACTTGCAAGTTACTACCGCCACGAGGAGCGTGCAAGGGCCCGGATGCGACCGCCTACGATGACTCCGATGCCGCGCCAGACCGGCCCGACCGCCGAACCCCCGAGCCCCCTCGAGCTCGCCCTCGAGCGAGTGGGGGATCGCTGGAGCCTGCTCCTGGTGGAGGCCCTCCTCGACGGGCCCCGCCGGTTCAACGAGCTCCAGGACGGCGTGACCGGCATCGCCCCGAACATCCTGACCGATCGGCTGCGCCGGCTCGAGCGGGAAGGCGTCCTCGTCGCGCGCGTCTACTCGGAACGCCCACCCCGGATGGAGTACAGCCTCACGGCCGCCGGCCGGGACCTGGCCGGCGCCCTCCGGCTGCTCGCGGACTGGGGCGCGCGCCGCTCGATCGACCACGAACCCCTTCGCCACGAGATGTGCGGCACGCCGCTCGAGGCTCGCTGGTACTGCCCGACCTGCACCGTGCTCGTCGACGAGCCCTCGGTCGCCGAGGCCCGCCTCGTCTGAGGCGCGGCCGCTGCGTGGCGGGGCCGCGCCGCCGCTTGACCTTCACCCAGGGGAAACGTTGATCATCGGGGTGTGAACCTCCTCCGGCTCCCGACCGACCGCGGCTTCCGCAACCTCTGGACCGCGGTCACGATCAGCGTCTTCGGCGACCAGGTCACGGCCGTCGCGATCCCGACGCTCGCGATCGTCGTCCTCGGCGTGGGGCCGTTCGAGACCGGCCTCCTCGCGGCTTCGGGCTGGCTCGCCTGGCCGCTCCTCGGGCCGGTCGTGGGCGTCTGGGTCGACCGGCTCACGCGTCGGCGGATCCTCGTCACGGCCGACCTCGTCCGGATGGCGGTGCTGCTCTCCATCCCGTTCGCGGCATTCGCCGGCGTGCTCGGGTTCCCGCAGCTCCTGGTAGTCGAGGCGATCGCCGGGCTCGCGAGCGTCTTCTTCGAGCTGGCCTTCAGCGCCCACACGCCCGAGGTCGTCGCCGGCGAGCGGATCCCGGTCGCCAATGCCCGGCTGGAGGCGAGCCGGGCCACCTCGTACATGGCCGGCCCCGGCCTGGGCGGCATCCTCGTGTCGCTCGTCGGCGCGGCCGGCGCGGTGGTCTTCGACGCCGCAACGTACCTGGCCTCGGCGATCCTCATCCGGCGGGCGCCGGCCGCGTCGACTCCGTCCACCAGATCGCAGGCCGGCCGGTCCATTCGGGCTGAGCTCGTCGACGGGCTGCGGGTCATGCTCCACGAACCCGTGCTGCTGCGGATGACGATCGCGGCAGCGATGTCGAACTTCGGGCTCGTCGCGGCGCGGGCCGTCCTGCTGCTCCACCTGTACCGCGGCCTGGGGCTGTCGCCGGCGGTGGTGGGGTTGGTGCTCGGCGCGCCGGGAATCGCCTCGATCGCGGGAGTCACCGCCGCGGGTGCCGTCACCAGGCGGCTCGGCGTCGGGCGCGCCCTGCTGGCAGCGACCGTGCTCGAGTCCGGGATGTTCCTGCTCGTCTCGGTCGCGACGGGGCCGGCCGCGCCGGTCGTCGTGGCGCTCGCGCTCGGGGCGTCGAGCTTCTGGGGCCTCGTCTGGAACGTCGTCGCGGTGTCCGTCCGCCAGGTCGCGGTCGCGCCCGAGGTCCAGGGCCGGGTCGCCGCGATCCGCGGCGCGATCGGCTACGGCGTCATCCCGGTCGGCAGCCTCGCAGGCGGTCTGCTCGGCGCGTGGCTCACGGATGCGGGCGTGGCAGCGGCATTGCCGCTGACCATCGCCGTCGGCGCGCTCATCGGCGTCGCCTCGGGCCTGCCGATGCTCGGCCGCCAGATGGCGCCGGTCCGGCGCTGGCAGTTCGGCCAGCCGTGGCCCGGCGCCACGTCGGCGGCGGGATCGGCGGCGCCGTCAGCCGAGGTCTAGCCGGCCCGCTCGGTATCCTCCCTCGGTGACCAGCCTTCGGCGCCTCGGGGAGCGGCTCTTTGCGCGCCTCTCGGCGGTCGGTGCCGACCCGGCCGACGACCAGGAGACGCGCCTGCGCAAGGGCCTCCTCGTCGTCATCGCCATCCTGATCTGGCCCATCTCGATCACCTGGGCGGCGCTGTTCCTCTATTTCGGCAGCTGGACCGGGATCTTCGCCGTGATCTACCTCGCGATCTCGGTCGCCTCGGTCGTCGTCTTCGCCCGGACCAGGCAGGTCGAGCCGTTCCTTCGGATCCAGCTCCTCGACATCCTCATCGCGCCGACCATCTCGATGACCCCGCTCGGCGGCTTCCTCGGCTCCGGCGCGGTGGGCATGTGGGGCCTGCTCGCGCCGCTCGGGGCGCTCGTCTTCGGCGGCCCCCGGTCGGGCGTCCGGTGGTTCGTCGCGTTCCTCGCCTTCTTCCTCGGCAGCGGCTTCCTCGGCGACGTCCTCGGGCCGTCCGCGTCGGTCCCGCGGGCCTTCGCCGACGTGATCCTCGGGCTCAACGTGGCGGTCGGCGGGACGATCTTCTTCACCCTCCTCGCGATCTTCGCCAGCCAGCGCCTCGAGGCGCTCTCGGCCCTCCGGCGCGAGCACGAGCGAGCCGAGAGCCTCCTCCTGAACATCCTTCCGGGCTCGATCGCCGAGCGCCTCAAGGCCCATCCCGGGACGATCGCCGACCAGTTCCAGGCGGCGTCGGTGCTCTTCGCCGACGTCGTCGACTTCACACCGAAGGCCGAAGGGCTGCCGGCGGCCGAGGTCGTCGGGATCCTCGACCGGCTGTTCAGCCACTTCGACGACCTCGCGGCGCAATAC
>JBKPRF010000004.1:0-7512 GCA_046734475.1 Chloroflexota bacterium | reverse complement strand
GATAGGAGGTTCGCCATGCCGACCATGACACAGGTCAGCGTCATCACCGACGCGATGGACACTCGAGAGATTCGCTCGATCGAGCTGCCCGACGGCTGGCACGACGTCACCGACTGCGAGCTCGTGCAGTTCGCGGTGGGTGAGGCCCACAGCCCGATCACGCCGACCAAGCTGTACCCGGCGCTGCGCTACAAGAACGAGTTCAGCAAGCTCGTTCGGACGCCGCTGAACAAGATCCTCAGCTTCTCGGAGGACTCGCAGCCCCGGCGCTAGGTCGCTAGTCGGAAGCCCCGGACCCCGGCCGCGGCGGAGGCAGGCCCGGGGCTTTCGGCTGTCTACAGCCCGCTGTAGGCGTGGAGGCCGTTGAACCAGAGCGAGCCCGAGTAGGTCACCAGGACCATGCCGAAGCCGACGACGAGCAGCAGCGCGGCGGGCCGCCCGGCCCACGCACGCTGGTTCCGCGCGTGGAGGTAGATCGCGTAGACGAGCCAGGTGACGAGCGCGGCCGTCTCCTTCGGGTCCCAGCCCCAGTAGCGGGACCAGGCGATGGAGGCCCACCACGAGCCGAGGATGATCATCGTCGCGAAGATCGGGAAGCCGATGATCACCGCCCGGTACGCGACCTGGTCGAGGACCCGGTGCGAGGGCAGCCAAGAGAACCGATCGCCCTTGCCCTGGACGAGGTAGCCGATCCCCGCAGCGAACGACGTCGCGAAGATCCCGTAGGCGAGCATCGCCATCCCGACGTGAATCGTGAGCAGCGGCGCGTTCTGGAGCGCGGGCACGAGGGGCTTGATCTCGGCCGGCAGCGACGAGGCGTAGAGGACGAGGCCGAGCGAGACCCCGACGGGGATGAAGCCGATCGAGCGGATCGGGTAGCGCCGCGAGAGCACGAGGTATGCCCCGAGGATCGACGTGCCGAACGCCACCGAGAACTCGAACAGGTTGCCCCACGGGCCGCGACCGACGATCACCGCCCGGACGAGCATCGAGCCGGCGAGGAGCACGAAGGCGAGGACCGTCAGCCAGCGGGCCGAGGTGGAGAGCGGGCTCGGGGCCGCGAAGGCCCGGGGCTCGCCGGTGAGGGCCGCCGCCCTGGCGTCGATGAACGAGCCGGTGGCGACGCCGGCCCAGGCCGGCTGTGGCTGGGCCACGAGCGCGCCGAGGGTCCGGCGGCCGTTCGCGAGCAGCACGGCGTGACCGAGGTTGGCGGCGAACGCGATCGCGAGCACGATCGTGCCGGCGGCGAAGAGCGCCTGGGTGAGGGTCTCCATCAGTCGCTGCGGATCACGCCGCCGCGGCGCCGCCGGGTGGCGGCGAGGCGGGCTGGAGCTGGACGACCCGTGGCTCGATCTTCAGGACGAGCCCGCAGTTCGCGCAGGTGTCGACGTACGCCGGCCGGCCGACGCCGCACTTCGGGCAGCGGACCGCGAGGTCGCGGCCGCAGGTCGGGCAGGTGGTCGCGCCGAACGGCATGACCAGCCGGTCGTGAAGGCAGTACGGCTCACCCGACGGATAGACCGGTTCGCCGTTGACGATCTCGGCAGGCCGAGGCTCAGGCGGCCGGTACGGGATCCGGTTGCGCGGCCGGCGGACGACGTAGATGAACCAGCCGAGGACGAGCAGCGTGACGATCGGGCCGACGACGCCGAGCAGGAGGAAGACCGGCAGGAGGCCGACCAGGGCGCCCCAGTCGGGGGTCACGATCGGGGTCAGGAACGCGAGGATGCCCTTGACCAGGCTGCCGATCGGGTCCGCCACGAGCGTGATGCTAGCGCGAGTCGCGATCGGCGAACGGCGGACGGGGCGGACGGCCATGGCCGAGCGAGGTGCCGGCTCGTGATCGCGTGCCGCCGCGCATCCGGGCCGTGAGCCAGGCCGTGCCGACGCAGCGGGCGCCGTGACGCCGGGCCTCGTCGCCGACCTCGCGGTCGTCGCTGATGACGAGCACGCCGTCGACGCCGATCGGGCCAAGCTCGAGCGCCGCGTGCTCGACCAGCTCGGCGATCCGGCGATCGGCCGACGTGCCCTTGGTGAACTCGACGCGGAGGCGAGGGCCGACTCTCCCGACCACGCCGCCGCTCGGGTAGCCATCGAGCAGCAGCTCGGCGACCGCGTCCGGCGGGACCGCGGCGAGCACCTGGCTCATGAAGACGTGGGTCGGCAGGGCGCCGGCGCCCCCGGCGCCGGCCGTCCGGGCGAGCGCCGCCTGGACGTTCCGGCCGTCGATGAGGATGCGGCGAATCTCGCCCCCGTGGCGATCCGGCATGCCTATGTCCAGCGGGGCAGCGGCGCGAGCAGCTCCACGATCAGGGCCGCGAGCGTCTCCGGCACCTCCATCCCGACCATGTGGGCGACGTCCGGCAGCCGCACGAGCCGGCCATCCGGCACGGCCGCGGCGAGCCGGTCCGCGGAGCTGTTGGTCGCCTTCGTGTCGAGTGCGCCGACAACCGCCAGCACCGGGATCCGGACGGTGCCGAGCCGGCCGTCGGCCGGCGGGTCGAGCGGGATGGGCTTGCCGAACACCCGGCCGGGCGTGACGAGCGGGGTGTCCATCCGCCGGACCGCCTCGCGGACCTCGGGCACCCGCGTCGGCGGCTGGCCGACGCCATCGGCCCAGATCCGGACGTCGAGATCGGCCATGGCCTCGACGTCGCCGGCGCCCTCCGCCCGGTCATAGGCCTCGAACAGCTCGAGCTCCTCTGGCGTCGGCTCGGCGTCCATCCCGAAGCCGGAGATGCCGCCGCCGACCCAGGCGCAGGCGACGAACCGATCGGGGTACTGGACCACCGTGTCGAGGGCGATGATCGCGCCGCGCGAGTTGCCGACCAGCGCCGCCCGACCGGCCCCGATCGCGTCCATGACCGCGATGAGGTCGTCGCGGTTCGAGAACTCGACGTCGTCGGTCGTCGACTCGCCGTAGCCACGGGTGTCGTAGCGGATCACGCGGTAGCCCCCGGCGACGAGGTGCGGCACGAGGTCGTCCCACGACCGGAGGTCGACGATCGCGGAGTGGACGAGGACGATCGGCGGGCCCTCGCCGTCGACGACGACCTTCAGCCGGCCGCCGGGAACGTCGATGAAGGACTCGGTCGCCGGCATGCTCGGAATCGTACGCGCGGGCGTGCCCGATCGTGTCCGGTTCGGCCCGGCTGGCATCGCCCGGCTAGCATCGCCCGGCATGCCCGGACTGCTGCTCCTCGTCGACCTCGACGGCGTCGTCTACCGCGGCGCCGATCCCGTGCCCGGCGTCGCCGCCGTCCTCGCGGCCAGGGCCGCCGCGGGCGACGACGTCGTCTACGTCACGAACAACTCGATGCATTACCGGGCCGACTACGTGACCCGGTTGACCGAGCTCGGCGCGCCGGTCTCGGCCGACCGGATCGTCAGCGCGCCGCGGGCGACCGCGCTCTACATCCAGGAACGCGAGCCAGCGGTCCGGCGGGTGCTGACCGTCGGGGCCGGCGGGCTCGACCGCGAGCTCCGCGACGTCGGCCTCGAGGTCGTCTCCTCCGGGTTCGCGGCCGAGCGGATGGCGAAGGAGGGGCTCGACGGGGTCGGCGCCGCGGGCCGGCCCGACGCGGTCGTCGCGGGCGTGGACCCGCAGCTGACCTACCTCCGGATTGCCGCCGCCGCGGACTGCGTCCGGGCCGGCGCCCGGTTCATCGCGACGAACCGCGACCCGACCTACCCGACCGAGCGCTGGATCCGGCCCGGCGCCGGAAGCGTGATCGCGGCGATCGAGGTCGCGAGCGGGGTGACGCCGGTGGTCATCGGCAAGCCCGAGCCGCTGCTCATGGAGGAGGCGGCCCACGCCGCGGGCCGGGACGCCCGCGACGCCGTCGTCATCGGCGACGGCATCCTGACGGACCTCGCGGCCGCCCGCCGCGTCGGCGCTCGCTGCGTGCTGATGCTCACCGGGGTGTCGACGCGCGAAGCCGCCGCGGCGCTCCCTGAGGCCGAACGGCCGCTGGCCACGGCGGCCGACGCCGCCGAGCTCGAGCAGGTCCTCGCGGGCCTGGCCCAGGGCGCCGGCGCCTAGGTCGCCGGCGCCTCGGTCGACGGGAGGCCGACCAGCGAGGCCCGCGCGGCCTGGATCGCACCCTGGCTCGTCTGCTCGACGAGCCTGCCGAGGGTGACGGCCAGCGGGCCGGCGCCGACCTCGTCGAGGAAGTCCGCGGCGCGGGTCGCCCAGCCCAGGGTCTCGGGATCGTCGGCCCCGAGGCAGGACACGGCGGCCATCGTGACGAGCGCCTCGTCGTAGGGCAGGCCCAGCTCGTGCAGCGCGGCCAGGGACTGGCGGAACCCTGTCACGGCGGCGGCCCGATCGCCTTCGAGGGCGGCAATCCCCGCCCTGACGGCAGTCCGACCGGCTTCCGTCGCTCGCCCGCGAGTGCCGAGCTCCTGCAGGAGGTCGATGGCGCTTCGCGCCGCCGCGGCGTCACCCGCGAGGACGGCCATCCAACCCATGATCGGCAGCACGTAGGGCGCGTTCAAGCGGCTCAGCTGGGTGACCTTGTGGTATGCCTCGTAGGCGGCTCGCCAGTTGCCCTCGCCCATCGCGATCGCCGCCCGGATCTCCGAGGTGCCGACCTCGACGTCGGTGTCCTCCTCGCCTTCGGGCGGCCGCTCCATCTCGGCGATGTCGGCCTCGGTGAGGCGCCCGGTGTAGGCGTGGTAGACCGCTCGATTGAGCAGGACGGCGCGCCGGCTCGACGCGTCGATATCGAGAGTCGCCGCGTTGTCGAGCTCGGCCATGGCCCAGGCCCATTCGCCGGTGCGCCGGGCATCCTCGGCGGTGTTGCCGACGAGGATGATCTCGGTTCCCCGCTCGCCGAGGCGGCGGGCGATGACGATGCCGTCCTTCTCGAGCTCCACGGCGGCCCGCGGGTCGTCCAGGGCAAGGCCGAGCCCGAGGTTGTGGATCGCGCGGAGCTCGACCTCGGGCAGGTTGAAGTTCCGGGCGATGATTCGCGCGCCTTCGAGCACGGCGCGGGCCTCCCACAGGCGACCGGCATAGAAGTAGCAGATGCCCTTCACCGTGAGGGCCTCGGCGACGACCGTTGACAATGCCAGCCGCTCGCCCGCGATGAGCACGCGCTCCGCGGCGTCGAGGGCCAGCTCGTACTGGCCGAGGCCCACGCCCGTTCGCGCGAGGCTGAGGGTCAGGTCGATGATCGCCGGGTCCTCCGGGCCGAGGTCGGCGTACTCGGTCAGCGCCTGCTGCGCGACCTCCATGGCCGAATCGCGGAGGCGGGACGACCGGAGGACGAATGCCTTGACGGCCGCGGCGCCGGCCATCCCGGCGCGGTCGCCGAACTTGGCTCGCAGCTCGATGGCCCGCTCGGCCAGCGGCAGGCCCAGCTCGCCGCGAGCGGCCTGACCGGCGGCCCGGGCGGCTCGCTCGAGGATCGTCGCCCGCTCGGCGTCGTCGGTCGCGACGTCGACTGCCTGCTCGAGGAACCCGACGGCCTGGAGCGGTGCGCCGAGGTTCGCGGCGCGGTCGGCGGCGGCCCGAAGCGAGATCCGCGCCTGGCTGGCCAGCGCGTCGGCCTCTGGCCCGGCCGGCGAGGCCTTGAACGCGGCGAGGTAGTGGGCCGCGAGCGCGCCGGCAAGCTCCTCGTCGCCGAGCGACTCGAAGAAGCGCGCCGCCGCGAGATGACGGGCCCGGCGGTCCTTCATGGCGAGGGTCGAGTAGGCGACCTCCCGGATGAGCGCCTGGACGAACGCGTACTGGCCCCGCTCCGGTGAGCGCGGATCGATGTCCTCGTGGAGCAGGTCGGACCGCACGAGGACCCGGATGCGGGCCTCGAGCTCCGCCGCCGGCAGGCCCGAGACGGCCCCGAGCCCGGCTCTCGTGAAGCTCTGGCCGAGGACCGCCGCGTCCTGGATGAGCGTTCGCTCGGCCGGGTCGAGGGCGTCGAGCCGGGCCGCGATGAGGGCGTGGAGCGTGTCCGGGATCGCCAGCTCGCCGAGCTCGCCGGTCGGCTCGAACCGGCCGCCCTCGATCGGCCGCAGGCGGCTGTCGGCGAGGAGCATCCGGATCGTCTCGACCGTGTACAGCGGGATCCCTTCGGCCCGGGTGACGATCGAGCGCGCGGCGCCCTCCGGCAGGCCCTCGACGAAGCTGTCGAGGAGCTCCCGCATCGCGGTTCCATCGAGCGGCTGGAGGTCGAGCGCGAGGAAGTTCCGACGGCCGGCGCCCCAGTCCGTCCGATGCTCCAGGAGCTCCGGCCGGGCGAGGGTGATGAGGAGGATGGGGACGTTGCGGCTCCACTCGAGGAGGTGGTCGATGAAGTCGAGGGTGCCGGAATCGGCCCAGTGGAGGTCCTCGAACACCAGCACGACGAGGGAGTCGGCGGCCATCCGCTCGAAGTAGGTCCGCCACGCGCCGAACAGCTCGCCGGCGCCGCCCTCGGGCGCCTCGCCGACGCCGAGCAGCGCGTAGAGCGCCCGCTCGACACGGTCCTTCTCGGCCGGGTCCGTGACGAATCTCGCCACCGACGCCGAGACCTTCGCCCGCGTCGTCGCCGGGTCGTCGGTCTCGAGCAGCTGGGCCCGGGCCCGGACCATCTCGCCGAGCGCCCAGAACGTGATGCCCTCGCCGTACGCCGGTGACCGGCCCTCGTGCCAGAAGTAGCTCTCGGTGATCCCGTCGCCGTACTTCCGCAGCTCCCAGACGAGGCGGCTCTTGCCGACGCCGGCCTGGCCGGTGATCGAGACGAGCCGCAGGCGGCGCTCGCGCGAGGTCGAGTGGAAGAGGTCCTTCAGCAGCCGCAGCTCGGAGTCATGGCCGACGAACGGCGCCTCGAGCCGGTCCGACCGGCCCGCCCCGCCGATCCGGCCCACGACCCGGATGGCGCGGAATGCCGGCACCGGCGCGGCCTTGCCCTTGAGGAGGTGCTCGCCCGCGGACTCGTAGGCGATGGCGTTCGAGGTGGCCCGCTGGGTCGACTCGCCGACGAGGACCACGCCCGCCGGCGCGACGGACTGGAGCCGGCTCGCGGTGTTCACGAGGTCGCCGGCGACCATGCCCTGGCCCTGCGCGCCGAGCGTCACCGCCGCCTCGCCGGTCAGGACGCCGGCACGGGCCTGGAGGCCGGGCCCAAGGGTCTTCACCGCCTCGACGACGTCGAGGGCCGCCCGGACCGCCCGCTCGGCATCGTCCTCGTGCGCGGTCGGGGCGCCCCAGACGGCCATCACCGCGTCACCGATGAACTTCTCGACGGTCCCGCCGTAGCGCTCGATGACCAGCCGCGAGGCGTCGAAGTAGCGGCTCAGGAGGTCGCGGACCTCCTCGTGGTCGCGGCCCTCGGAGATCGTCGTGAAGCCGACGAGGTCGGCGAACAGGATGCTGACGAGCCGCCGCTCGGCGATCGGGCCTGGGGCCGAGCCTGGCGCACCGGCGCCGACCGGAGCCCCCGGGGCCGCGGCGCCATAGCCGGCCGTCGGCGGTGCCGCGGCTGTCGCGGCCGCCACGCCTGCGCTCGCCGGCGGTGCACCGGCGAGGGC
>JBKPRF010000003.1:0-3126 GCA_046734475.1 Chloroflexota bacterium | reverse complement strand
CACCGGATCCTGGCTCGGCGCCGAGTTCCAGGGCCGCGGCATCGGCAAGCTCATGCGGCAAGCCGTGCTGGCCCTCGCCTTCGACCACCTCGGCGCGCTCGCCGCCGAGAGCGAAGCCTTCCAGACGAATCCGGCATCCGCCGCGGTGAGTCGGGCCCTCGGCTACCAATCGAATGGCCGACGGTTCGTCGCGCCGCGCGGCGAACGCGTCGAGGCCGAGGCGTTCCGGATGACGCTCGAGGGCTGGCGCGCGCGGGAGCGGCCGCCCGTCGAGGTCGAGGGCATCGAGGCGTCCATCGACCTCTTTGGGGCGAAATGAACCTTTTGCGCTGACCCACCATCTCTAGTCGGCGAAGCGCCCTACCGTGGCGCAGGTCGAGAGGTCCGTCGGTGCGAACGAGGCTGGTCGAACGGGCACGGGAGGGCGACGATGTCGCCTTCGCGGAGCTCCTCGACCTCGATGGTGACCGCTGCTACGCGATCGCGTACCGGATCCTCCGGGACGCGGAGCGGGCGCAGGACGCCGTCCAGCAGGCATTCCTCCTCGCCTGGCGCGAGCTCCCGAAGCTGCGCGACGCCGAGCGCTTCGAGGTCTGGCTCCATCGGCTCCTGGTGAATGCCTGTTACGAGGAGTTCCGTCGGTACCGGCGGTGGAGCGCGAACGTCCGGATGCTGCCGGTCGACGGCCCAGCAGCGCCTGACTCCACGATTTCGATCGACGAGCGCGATGCCCTCGAGCGGGCGTTCCGGACGCTCTCTCCGGAGCACCGCGCCGTCGTCGTCCTGCATCACCACGCGGGCGTTCCGCTCGCCTCGATCGCCGAGGTGACGGGCGTTCCGCTCGGAACCGTCAAGTCGAGGCTCCACTACGCCACCCGGATCCTTCGCGACGCGCTCGCGGCCGACCGGGTCGAGAGCCGAAAGGTGCGACCCGCATGACCGGCATGAACGGCGTTCACGATGCTGATTCGGTCCTGGCGGCGTGGCTCGACGAGGGCCCCAGGGATCTCCCCGATGTCACGCGCCGGGCGATCCTGGCCGCCCTTCCCACGACTCCACAGGCCCGGCGCGGCCTTCTCGCGCCATGGAGGTCCACGCAGATGAACATGTTTGCCCGTGGGGCGGCGGTGCTCGTCATCGCCGTTATCGCGGTCGGCGCATTGGCGCTCCTCGCCGGCCCGAGAAGTGTGGGGCCATCCCCGACAGTCACTCCGACGCCGACTCCGACCTCGACGCCGCTGGTCTTCACCTCCGCGCAGTACCGGTACTCGATCACCCTCCCGACGGGCTGGGTGGCGACGCCTGCGCGCGCGACATGGGACGGCACGACGGCGCCAATCTTCAACGACCCGGTGGTCGACGCCTTCGGGTCCGTTGGCGACGTCGATGCCTTCGTCTCGGCGGCGCCCACCACCAGCTCACTGGCAGCCTGGGTCGCAGACGGCATCGCCACGAACGCCCGGGTCCACACTGTCGATTCCGGCTGCTCGAACTTCGCGACGCCGGACTCGGTCCAGTCGATCACCATCGGCGGCCAGCCAGGCACGCTTGTTGGCTTCAAGAATTGCTTCTTCGTCAACATGGCCTTCACGGTCGCCAACGGCTACGGGTATCGATTCGGGTTCCGCAACCCGTTGGCCATGAATTCACCCACGATCACGACCCTGCTGGCGTCCGTCGACTTCCACTCTGGGAGTGCGACGCCGAGCCCGTCGGCGTCGAGGTAGGAGGCATCAGCAACGCACCTGACTCGTGCAGTCCGCGGAACAACGCGCGGACCTGCCTCCGCAGTACGTAGCGGCTCAGTCCGGGAACGCCTCCGGGCCTCGCTCCGCGAGCTCGGAGGCGTGCGCGTCGGCATCCTCCGGCGGCAGCCACGAGTACGGGTACTTGTCGTCGTCGAGGTCGAGCGCGGCCTTCGTGAGCGACAGCGGGTTGAACGTGTCGACCATGACCGCCAGCTCCTCGGTGCCCTCCTTGCCGATCGACGCCTCGACGGTGCCCGGATGGGGACCATGCGGGATGCCGGCTGGGTGGACGGTGAACGACGCGATCTCCACGCCGCGGCGGCTCATGAAGTTGCCGGCGACGTAGTAGATGACCTCGTCGCTGTTGATGTTCGAGTGGTTGTACGGCGCCGGGATCGCGAGGGGGTGATAGTCGAACTTGCGGGGCACGAACGAGCAGACGACGAAGTTCCGGGCCTGGAACGTCTGGTGGACCGGCGGCGGCTGGTGGACCCGGCCGGTGATCGGCTGGAAGTTCGCGATGTTGAACCGGAACGGCCAGAGGTAGCCGTCCCAGCCGATGAGGTCGAACGGGTGGTGGCGGTAGTGGTAAGCGGTGAGCTTGTCGGCCGACCGGACATGGATGACGAAGTCGCCGGTCTCGTCGTGGGGCGCGACATCGTCGGGCGCGTCCAGGTCCCGCTGGCTGTACGGCGAGTGCTCGAGCAGCTGGCCGTAGTCGTTGCGGTAGCGCTTCGGCGGCTCGATCTCGGACGGCGCCTCGAGGTACAGGATGCGCTGGGCTGAGCCGTCGTCGGGATCCAGGCGCCAGGTCGTGCCGATCGGCAGGACGAGGTAGTCGCCGGGGCCGTAACGCAGCGGCCCGAAGACCGTGTCGCAGACGCCCGTCCCTTCGTGGACGTACAGCATCTCGTCGGCGATCCCGTTGCGATAGAACGTCCCCGCGGGCATCGCCTCGGCCGGGCGGACGACGCCGAAGACCACGTCGTTGTTGAAATACAGCGGGATCCGGCCGGTGATCGCATCGCCCTTCGGCTCGACGCCGCCGGTCTTGGTCAGGTGGTGCCGGTGGACGTTCTCGTCGGCCGCCTCGAGCCTGATCTCGCGGACCGGCTCGATCTTATGCGTCCGCGTCGGCGGCACGAGGTGATAGAGCAGCGAGCTCCGACCCGTGAACCCCTCGACGCCGAACAGCTCCTCCGCGTAGAGGCTGCCGTCAGGCGCGCGGTGCTGGGTGTGGCGCTGCTGTGGAATCGAGCCGTGGCGGACGTAGTACATCGCCGGGCAAGTCTAAAGCCCGCGCCGGCGTCCACCGGGCGGGCCTCAGACCTGCGGGGCTCGAGCGCGCTAGTTGGTCGATAGGCCGTCGAAGGACAGG
>JBKPRF010000002.1:0-2589 GCA_046734475.1 Chloroflexota bacterium | reverse complement strand
CCGCGGCCGACGACCCGACGCTGTTCTGAGCCGACCCCCGATGCCGAGGCAGCGCTCGCGATCGACGAACGGACCCGCCGCCATCCGCACCGGCGGCGCCGGGGACACGCCGCTCCGGATCATCCCGCTCGGCGGGGTGGGCGAGATCGGCAAGAACTGCTACGTCGTCGAGTACGGCGACGACATCGTCGTGATCGACTGCGGGCTCATGTTCCCGGACGAGGAGATGTTCGGGATCGACCTCGTCATCCCCGACATCGCCTACCTCAAGGAACATCGGACCAACGTCCGGGCGTTCCTGATCACCCACGCCCATGAGGACCACGTCGGGGGCCTGCCGTACGTCCTGCCCGAGTTCCCCGGGGTTCCGATCTACGCCTCGACGCTCGCCCGCGGCCTGCTCGGCAACAAGATCAAGGAGCACAAGCTCCACAACAACCCGCTCCAGTCGCTCGAGCCCGGCGACGAGCTCCAGATCGGACCGTTCACCGCGATCCCGTTCCGGGTCGGCCACTCGATCCCCGACGCGATGGGCATCGCCCTCCGGACCCCGGTCGGGACGATCGTCACGACCGGCGACTTCAAATTCGACCACACACCGGTCGACGGCAAGCCGTCGGACTTCGCGATCCTCGCCCGGCTCGGGCAGGAAGGCGTCCTGTGCCTGCTGTCCGACTCGACCCGGGCCGAGAGCCCCGGCTACACGCCCTCGGAGCGGACGGTCGGCGAGGCCTTCCGCGAGATCATCGAGCCGCTCGACGGCCGGGTCATCGTCGCGACGTTCGCCAGCAACATCGCCCGCATCCAGCAGGTCCTCGACGCCGCGGCGGACTTCGATCGCCAGGTCGCGATCGTCGGCCGCTCGATGGAGCAGAACGCCCGGATCGCGGCGGACCTCGGCTACCTGAAGTACTCCGCCGATCGCCTCGTCGCGAAGGACCGCATCGAGGACCACCCGCCCGGCAAGCTGGTGGTCGCCACGACGGGCGCCCAGGGCGAGCCGATGTCGGGCCTCGCCCGGATGGCCAATCGTGACCACCGCTTCGTCGAGATCCAGCCGGGCGACACGGTCATCGTCAGTGCCAGCCCGATCCCGGGCAACGAGGAATACGTCGCCCGAACGATCGACAACCTCTTCAAGGTTGGCGCGAACGTCGTGTACCACGCGATCCGGCACGCCCACGTCTCGGGCCACGCCAGCCAGGAAGAGCTGAAGCTCATGCTCAACCTGACGCGCCCGAAGTACTTCATCCCGATCCACGGCGAGTTCCGGATGCAGGTCCACCACGGCCGCCTCGCGGTCGACACCGGCGTGGCGCCCGAGAATGTCTTCATCATCGAGAACGGCACGCCGATCGAGTTCAGCGCCGACGGCTCGGCCCGGCGGGGCCAGCCTGTCGCCGCCGGCTACGTGTTCGTCGACGGCCTGTCGGTCGGCGAGGTCGGCGAGGTCGTCCTTCGCGATCGCCGCGCCCTCGCGAACGACGGCATCTTCCTCGTCGTCGTGACCGTGGACAAGCAGACCGGCAACGTCATCGGCCGGCCCGAGGTCATCACCCGCGGCTTCGTGAAGCTCAACGAAGAGGACCCGCTCATGGACGAGGCCGTCGCGCGGGTCGTGGCTTCGATCGAGAACCCCGGCGACCACATCAGCGAGATCGCCCTCCTCAAGAGCCAGATCAAGGACGGCGTCTCGCGCTACCTCTACGAGCAGACGAAGCGCCGGCCGATGGTCTTCCCGGTCGTGGTCGAGGTCTAGGCGATGGCCAGGCGACGGCGCGCCGCACGGCGGCGGGGCAGCTTCGGGCTGCCGCAGGTCCGCTGGGATATCGGACCCGAGGTGACTCGCTCGATCATCGGGCTCACCCTCCTGGTCCTCGGGGCGATCACGACCATCGGCTTCGTGCTCGTCGGCCAAGGCAACCTCACCGACGCGATGCGCGACGTGGTCGCGCCGTGGTTCGGGAGTCTGCGCTGGCTGCTGCCGGTCCTCCTCCTCGGCGCCGGCTGGTACGTGGAGTGGGGTCCGGGCAAGAGCCCGAACTCCGGCTGGGGCCTGACCGTCAGCGGGGTCGCGATCGCATACGCCGGCCTCCTCGGGGCGGCCACGGTCATCGCCCCGGCGACCGCGACCCGGGGCGCTGCCGGCGGCCGCATCGGGACCTTCCTCGCCGGGATCTTCGAGCCGCTCGTGACCGGGCCTGGGGCCTTCATCCTGCTCGTGGCGCTGGCGGTGGTCGGCCTGCTCCTCGCCTTCAACCTCCGCCTGAGCGATCTGACGAGCCCCGCCACGCGGTTCGCCGCCTATCTCGGGCGGAGCGCTGCGGCCTCGATGCAGCGAGCGCCCCGGTCCGACGACCGCGCAGGCGCCGCCGCGACACGTGACGCCACGGCCGTTCGGGGTGCCGCTGCGAAGGCCCGGGCGCAGGGACGCGTCGCCGGGACCCCGACGCCTGCCGCCGGTCAGACCGGCATCTGGGGCGAGGAGGGGCCCGTGCCCGTGCCGTCGACCGCGCCGACATCGGCCACCTTCGCCCCGGCCCGCTCCAATGGCGGTCCGGGCGCCCTGGCGGCCGCGACGGCCAGCCC
>JBKPRF010000001.1:0-8631 GCA_046734475.1 Chloroflexota bacterium | reverse complement strand
TCCCAGGCGGGCAGGCGTGCCTCGGGCGAGAGCGGTGAAGCGGTCGGGACCGTCGACGCCTGGGCTGCCGAAGGGAGGGCGGGCGGCGCGGCGATTGCCGCCGCGGGCGCTGTGGCCGCTGGGCCCGACCCCGCCCCGGGCATCGGCTCCCGGGGGATCCGCGTGAGCGGCTGCTGTACGGGGCGCCACGGCTCAGGCTGCGGCTCGAGCTCCTCGGCGAGCTCGTCGAGTCGGTCGTCGCGGAGCTGCAGGAAGGCCCACACGAACACCACGACCTGGGCGATCGCCGCCGTGGCCACGCCCCGGAACGACAGCAGGGTCGGCGAGATCCCGAACCAGTCCCTGATCGTCGCCGTGCCGTACCCGAAGGACGTGATGATCGCGTACATGTTGGCGATCGTGGCCGCCGCCGAGACCACGTAGGCGAGGCGCCAGCGGGTGGAGATCGCGCCGAGGATCGCCCCGATGCCGACGAGCGGATAGAGGTAGCGCTCGTGGACCCGGGTCGGCAGGACGAAGAACGCGATCGCCAGGACGGCCAGGCCGACGAGGATCGTCGGCCGGTCGGGCCGGCGGGCCACGACGCCGAGCACGAGCGCTGCCGCGACGAGGAACAGCGCCGCGCCGACGACGATCGCCGGGAAGATCCCGACCATGAACGCCGGATCGCAGGTCAGGGTCGAGGCAGGGGCGCTGAAGAGGACGAAATCGCCGACCTTGATGGTCAACGGACCGGCCGGCTGCACCACCGAATCGCAGACCCACAGGTGGTTGGCCGCGACACCGTTGCCGTTCAGGCTCGCCAGCGCCCATGGATTCCAGGCGTTGACCGAGACATACGGGTAGCCGCCGGCGGTCGAGAAGATCTGCCTGATGAGGCCCGAGAGCGAGAGCCCGAACGGGGCCGACACGACGATCGCGGTCACGAGGCCGGCGAGGCCCGTCGTCAGGATCCGGATCGGGCCCCCGAGGCGTCGCTCGATCGTGGTCGCCGTACCGCGCGGCGGCGGGTCCTCCGCGCCATACCCGCCCTCCGGCCAGATCGCACGCCGGATGACGACGACCGCCAGGATCGGGATGAAGATGCCGAGCTGCGGCTTGATGAGCGCGGCCAGCATCGCCAGGACCGCCGAGCGCTCCGGCCGATCCCGCCAGAGCTCCCGGACGGCGAGGAGCAGCACGAGGGTGCCAACCGAGTCGACCTGGCCCCAGATCGCACTGTCGAACCACGACACCGGGTTGACGATGACCAGGAAGGCGCCGACCCACGCGCTGCGCTTCGAGGCGCCGAGCTCCCGGGCCATCGACCAGACGAGGAGGCCGAGCAGGACGTCGCAGAAGATCGGCGGGACCTTGATGAGATCGCCGATCCCGAGCTCCCCGCCCGCGGCGCTGAAGACCGGCCGTCCGAGGATCGAGCCGATGAGGACGCTGAGCTTGCCGACGGCCCACAGGACATACAGGTAGCCGGGCGTGTAGTCGTGGAAGAACGGCCGGTCGTAGAAGCCGTAGAAGCCCTGGCCGGCGAGGTTGTCCGCCCAGTACTGGAAGGCCGAGACGTCGACGCTGAAGCCGGAACCGGGCAGGAGGTATGCGATGATGAGCCGGAAGGCGAGACCCGCCGCGAGGAGGCCGAGGACGGCTGCTCCGTCCCGTGACCCGGTCCGAGGCGGTGCCGCCCAACCCGGGTCGGGCTCACCGGCTGCGGGGCCTGTCAAACGAGATCGGCCTCCTGCGGGCGATGAGTGGTGGGGAGGGTAGCACAGGGTGCCGGACGCTCCGGGGGCCATGGCTGTCGACGCGCGTGGGGACGCGCTCGCGGGCGGCTGGCTCGAGACCGTGCCCGCGATCGCGATCGGCGCGGCCTTCGTCGTCGCGGCGCTCGCGGCCTACTGGCTGCCGGGCTCACCGCGCTGCTACGACCACTTCGTCTGGCAGGCGATGGCGTTCCTCCAGGGCCGATCGGCGTTCCCGTGGCCCATACCCGGTCCGTTCTGCACGCCCGGCGTCAACGAGTGGATGCAGGACGTCTACCCGGTCCGCGGCCCGGGTGGCTCCCTGACGGGATTTGCCCTCCTGCCGTTCCCGCCCCTGCCCGCCGTGGCGCTCGTGCCGTTCGTGGCGATCTGGGGCCTCGAGACGGACATCCGTGCCGTCTCGGTCATCTTCGGCGCGATCGGTGTCGGCCTCGCCTGGTGGGCCCTCGGCCGGCTCCCGGTGTCGCGCCGCATCCGTGCCGCCACGACCGCCTTCTTCGCCTTCGGCACCGTGTTCTGGTATGCGGCCCAGCTCGGCACGACGTGGTTCTTCGCGCACGTCATCGCGGTCGACTGCCTGCTCCTCGCGATCGGCGTGGCCCTCGGCGGGGATCCCGCGGCTGACGACGACGTGGACGACCTCGGGCCGGGCTCGCTGGCCAGGAGCGCCATCGATGCGCTTCGTCGACCTGTGCAGCTCCTGGACAGCCGCCAGCTCGCGGCCGGCTTCCTCTTCGGACTCGCCTGCACCGCGCGCCTCTCGGTCGTGTTCGGGGCGCCGTTCCTGCTCTTCGTCGGGAGTGGCGGCTCATGGCTCCGGCGCGGGCTGTCGGCGGGGCTCGGCGCGGCGCTGCCGATCGCCGGCCTGCTGGCGTACAACGTCGCGACGACGGGGCAGCTCATCCACCCCGGGTACGACTACCAGTACCACCTCGAGGCGATCGGCTACCCGGGCCTCCACTACAACCCGGCCTGGAGCCTCGAGGACGTGCGCTACGTGACCCAGAATCTCCGGATCATGTTCCTCAACCTGCCGGTCCTCTTCCCCGACCACGTGCCGAGCGCGGTGAGCGTCGGGCGCGACCTGTGCACCGATCCCGGCGCGGTCCGCGGGCTGTTCGACCCGAGCTGCCCGATCGCGCTGCCCGACGACGTCGGCACGAGCATCCTGCTCTCGAGCCCGGGCTACCTGCTGGCGATCCCGGCCCTCCTCGGCGGGCGCAGCCGGCTCGTGGCCGGCGCGTTCCTCGCGGTCCTCGCGATCGCGATCTTCAACCTCATGCACTTCAGCCAGGGCTGGGTCCAGTTCGGCTACCGGTTCAGCAATGACTTCGCCCCCTTCGCAATCCTCCTCGTCGCCATCGGGCTCGCGCGGCGGGGCCGCGTCGGCCTCCTCGGCGCAGGACTCATCGGGCTGTCGATCGCCGCGAACCTGTGGGGCGTCATCTGGGGCAACGTCCTCGGATGGTGAGCGAGCGGATCCAACGCTGGCTGCTGGCGGCCGCGCCGCCGGTCGTCGCGCTGGCGGTCGTCCTCGCGGTCGAGTGGCCGGGCCTCCAGCCGGGCGTGGCGTGGTGGGACACGGGCGAGTTCCAGACGATCGCGCCAGTGCTCGGGACGGGCCACTCGCCGGGGTTCCCGACCTATGTCCTGATCGGCTGGGTCGCCAACCTCCTGCTGACGCCACTCGGCGAGCCGGCGTTCCGGATGAACGTCTTCTCGCTCCTCTGCCTCGGCGCGGCCGCCGCGTTCCTGTCGGTGATCGTGCGGCGACTCGGCGTCCCGGCGGTCATCGCCGTGGTCGCGGCCTTTGGCATGGCGACGACCGCTGTCGTCTGGCTGCAGTCGACCCGGGCTGAGCCGCACACCCTCCACCTCGCGTTCGTCGGCCTGCTGTTCGCCCTGCTCGTGGCGTGGGGTCACCGGCGGCGTCTCGAGCTCGGCCGGACGCCGGACGGGAGCGAGAGCGGGCCGGGCGCGGAGCCCGTCACGGAGCCCGCCACAGAGCCCGTTACGGCGGCCGACGCGAGGACTCCGGACAGCCGGCGATCGGACCGCTGGCTGGTCGCCGCGGCATTCGTCTTCGGCCTGTCGGCCGGCAATCACGGCCTGACCTTCCTCCTCGCGCCGCCGATCCTGCTGTACGTCCTCGCCGTCGACGCCAGGACCGTCCTGCGGCCCAGGCTCGTGGCCGCCTGCGCCCTGGCCTCGGTCGGGACCCTCGCCGCCGTGTACCTCGAGCTACCGCTCCGGGCCGGGCCCTTCCGGGCACCGCTCGTCTACGGGACCCCGGACACCTGGGACGGGTTCTGGTACGTGGCCCTCGCGACCCAGTTCCACGGCCTCATCGGCCATCCCTTCGCCGAGCTCCCCCAGAAGATCGGGGATCTCATCGACCTGACCGCCCAGCAGTTCGGGATCATCGCGATCCTCGTGCCGGTGGGCTTCCTGGCGACGGTCCGGCTCGCACCGCGCTACGCCCTGCTCAGCGGGACGGCCATGGCGATCACCCTGTTCTGGAACAGCTTCTTCAACGACGGCTACATCGATCGCTACTACATCGGCCCAGTGTTCTGGGCCTGGACCTGGCTGGCCATCCTCGGCGCCTTCGTGGTCGTGTCGGTCCGCGAGCTCCTCGAGTCAGCTCGACCGAGCCTTCGGGGACGGGTAGGGCCCGCGTCCCCGGCCGCCATCGCGACGGCGGTCATCGTCGCGGGCGTCCTGCTCTTCCCGAGGGTGACCGGGCTCGGGGCGCGCGCCGCCACAGCCGACCGCCACGCCGACACGAGCGCCCAGACGTGGCTGAACGAGGTCCTGCCGGTGCTGGCCCCGAATGCCGTCGTGGTGAGCTGGTGGAGCACGTCAACGCCGCTGTGGTACGCCCAGAACGTCGACGGCGAGCGTCCTGACATCTTCATCGCCGATGATCGGACGATGCTCGACCTCGACCTCGGTCGCGCGCCGGACGTCATCGATGCCTGCCTGGCTGCGAACCGGCCGACCTACGCGATTCGGCTGAGCAATGGGCTGGCCGAGCTCATGCGCCGGTTCGACATGCGTCTTGTCGCGGCGGGTGGCGACGTCGGGGTCTACGAGGTACAGGGACTCCTGCCAGGGGCCGCGCCGGGCAAGGGGCCGAATCGCTGCCCGGGGACCCCGTGATGGCGGACGGCCGCGCCCGGCTGCCGGAGCTCTCGTACTTCTTCCCGGCCCACAACGAGGCCGCCAACCTCGAGGGACTCGTGAGGGAGGCGCTCGACGCCCTGCCCGCGCTCGCCGAGCGCTTCGAGATCGTGATCGTCGACGACGGCTCTCGCGACGCCACGCCGGCCCTCGCCGACGCGCTCGCCGCGGCACATCCCGAGGTCCGGGCCGTGCATCACCCGACCAACCTCGGCTACGGCGCCGCGCTCCGGACCGGCTTCGCGTCGGCTCGCTTCGCCACCATGGCCTTCACCGACGGGGATCGGCAGTTCCAGGTGGCCGATCTCGGGCGACTCGTCGATCGCCTCGCCGAGGCGCCGGCCAATGGCCCGGGCCGCCTCGATGCCGTGGTCGGCTACCGGATCAAGCGGGCCGACCCGCTCGTTCGGACCGTCTATGCCAGCGCGTACAAGCTCGCGAACCGCGTCTGGTTCGGCCTCGACGTCCGCGACGTCGACTGCGCCTGCAAGCTCTTCCGCCGGTCGGCGCTCGAGGACGTGCATGTCGAGTCCGGTGGGGCATTCTTCTCCGCGGAGCTGCTGATCAAGCTGCGAGCCTCCGGTCGGCGGATCGCCGAGGTCGGCGTGCCCCACTACCCCCGGACCGCCGGCAGCCCGACGGGAGCCAGGCCCGAGGTGGTGTTCCGGGCGATGCGCGACTTCTGGTCGCTCCGGATCCGGCTGTGGCTCTCGCGCGGCAGCGCACTCTCGCGCGGGCGGCCGATCCTGGGGAGCTAGCAGCGACTCCCTGCGCCAACACACGCATGGCGCGTCCGGGAGCTCAGTGCTGGCGGCCCCCTGACTCGCCGCCGGCGCCGGGATCCACTTCGAGCGAGTTCACGAAGTCGCGGAACATGTCCAGGCGCGGGTCGGCGTTCGGGCCGCCGATCGACTCGAGCGGGACCCGCCGCCGCTTGCCGCGGCGCTCGCCGCCCTCGGCGTCGCCGGACTCGGCCTCCTCGCCCTCCTCCTCGTCGGCGTCGGGGTCGGTCCCCAGCGCCGCCTGCTCGAGGACTTCCTCCGCCGCGTAGATCGAGGCTTCGGAGCGGACGGCGAGGGCCAGCGCGTCGGACGGCCGGGCATCGACCTCGACCTCGCTGCCGTCGTGGACCAGATAGAGCCGGGCGTGATAGGTCTCATCGGCGAGGTCCGAGATGACGACCCGGTCGACTCGCGCGCCGAGCTGCTCGATCGAGGCGATGAACAGGTCGTGGGTCAGGGGCCGCTCCGCCGCGACGCCCTGGAGCCGCATCGCGATCGCGCTCGCCTCCCAGGCGCCGATCCAGATCGGCAGGTACCGGTCGCGGTCGGTGTCCTTGAGGATCACCACATGGCGGTTCGAGAGCATGTGCACCCGGACGCTCTCCACAACCATCTCGACCAGCCGGCCCATGGCTCGATTATCCCATCGGTCCCGGAGCCCGGCTCGGGGCGCCACGGACGCGCAGGATCAGGCCGACGACGACGCCCAGCACGAAGCCACCGATGTGGGCGAAGAACGCGACGCCGCCTTCCTGGGCGGTCGTCGGGCCAAGTGCGGCGACGCCGCTGATCAGCTGGAGCACGAACCAGAACCCGAGGATGATCAGCGCGGGCACCTCGAGCAGCTGGTAGAAGAAGCCGAGGAAGACGAGCGACAGGATCCGGGCGCCGGGGAACAGGATGATGTAGGCCCCGAGGGCCGCGGCGATCGCGCCCGAGGCGCCGACGAGCGGGTTGCTCGAGCTCGGATCGATCGCCACCTGGGTCAGCGCCGCAGCCACCCCGCCGACGAGGTAGAAGACCAGGAACCCGACGCGACCCAGGCGGTCCTCGACGTTGTTCCCGAAGATCCAGAGATAGAGCATGTTGCCGATGATGTGCAGCCAGCCGCCGTGCAGGAACATGCTCGTGAAGATCCCGAGTGTCGCCCCCGAGAGGTAGTCGCCGCCGCTGAACGCCGCGGTGATCTTGGCGGGCACCGCGCCCCATTGGTCGAAGAAGGCCTCGAGAGCCCGGTCGCCGCCGCCCATCGAGATGGTCAGCTCCAGGCCGAAGACCGCGAAGCAGGCGAGGATCAGGCCGACCGTGACGATCGGGAAGCGCCGGGTCGGGTTGCGGTCGTACAGCGGGATCATGGGCCGACCCCGTCAGTGTGACGGGGCGGGCGACGTGCTGCCGGAGCCTGTCGGGCTGCTTCCGCTCGGGGCCGGGCTGCCCTCGGCGCTCGTGGCGGACTCGAGGATCGTCCGGTGGATCGCCGTGCCGCTGATCCAGACGATCGCGTCGGGCGCGTCGGACACCCCCGGCTCGATGTACCAGCTGCGGAGGTCCTGCCAGGCCAGCGAGCTGTTCTGGAGGCGGTACTGGCCGAGGGACTGGCCGCCGGCCTTCGAGAGGGCGATGACCCGAAGGTTCGAGGTGTCGAAGCCGTACAGCGTCCCCGTGCGGCGGGCCGCGGCCGAGGTCACGAGCGTGTACTTGAGGTTGGGCCGCAGGATGTCGTCGCCCGGGCTCGCGGCGGTCCAGCCCTCGAACTTCTGGTTCACGAGCCGCAGCAGGCTGCCGCCCTGGGCGAGCCAGATGTCGCCGTCGATGTACATCGATGTGACGTCGGAGACCGAACGGGCGGTCGGCAGCCGATTCGAGGGGGCCGCCGGATAGGCGCCGCTGCCGTCGGCCGCGGGCGGGTACGCCCAGATGGCTTGGGCCGAGGGGTCGACCACGTACAGGTTGTAGAGATTCGAGTTGGCATTCCGGATGAAGGTCCCGATCGCGAGGATGTCGTCACCCCACTCGGCCGAGCCCGAGACCTTGATCCGGATCAGGGTGCCCCGGCCGCTCGTGTTCGCGGGCCGCCACTTCCAGACGACGTTCTTGGCGTCGACGATCACGAGCTCCCGGCCGCCCGTCGTGAGCAGCCTCGGCGCCGCCTCGGTCGTGTTCGCGGCGTGGGTGCCCTGCCGGAAGATCGAGGTCGCCTTGTTGTGGGCGAGATCGATGCGGTAGATCGAGCTGGTCGCGGCGTCGAGGACGTACGGCGCACCGTCCGGTCCCTGGACGATCGCCTTGAGGTCGGCCTTCGCCGAGCCCCCGAAGGCGAAGATCTGCTTGTCGACGACGTCGGTCATCTTGTAGAGCCGGTCGAGGCCCTGGGTCACCTGCGCCCGCAGCGGGTCGATGGTCGAGGTGGCGATGCCGGCGGCCTTGGCCGCGTCGAGCTGGGTGATCGCATCCTTCAACAGGCGCTCGGCCTTCGTCGGGTCGTTGGCCACCAGGTCGATGCCGGGGCCCGAGACGCGCGCGAGGTCGTCCCGGGCCACGGCGAGGGCCTCCTCGCCGACCCGCGCGGACGAGATCGTCTGGCCCGCCCCAGGCGTCCGGCCGCCGAGCAGGAAGACGCCGGCGCCAAGGGCACCGACGACGATGACGAACGACAGGACCGCCATCGCCGCGCGGCGCTCCATCTCACGACGCGCGGTCGTCGGCGTGACCTTGCGCGACCCCGGGGCGCGACTCGGGAGGGCGTCGAGCGCGCGGGCGAACAGCCGGCCGAACAGGCCGCCCGCGGCGCTGCGGGCCCGACGCGCGCCCGACTGGGCCGCGGCCACGCCGCCGACCACTGAATCGGCGAGGGGGATCGGGGAGCGATCCGGCACGCCGGCGAGCGGCTCGGCGGGCCGGACCGGCAC